>JAUNBU010000043.1 GCA_030526925.1 Bacillota bacterium
GCGGTGGTGCTGCTGGCATCCTGTCCTAAATCCAACGCATCCAACGTGGCGCTGGAGGAAGCGGCAGCAGACCTGAAAACCAGGAAGATAGAGGACGTTCCTTTGCATCTCAAGGACTCTCATTACGGCGGAGCCGCCAAGCTTGGCAGGGGTCTTGACTACAAATATCCCCATTCCTATGGTGGGTACGTGACGCAGCAGTATCTGCCTGACGATCTGCATGCGGAGGGGGTCAAGTACTACAGGCCGACAGCCAACGGCAGCGAAGCTGCTTTCAAAAAATATCTGGAGGAACTGGAGAAGATAGATGAGAGAAATAATAAGGGCTGAAAATGCCGGCTTTTGTTTCGGCGTCAAGCAGGCCATCGAAAAAGCTGAGAAGGCAGCGGCGGAATCCGGCGGAAACATCTATTCCATGGGTTCGCTGATCCACAACGAGAGAGTGACGGAAGACCTGAAGAAAAAAGGGATCCGTGTCATAGATTCCCTGGACGAAGTGCAGCCGGGGGAAAGGGTCATCATCCGCTCCCACGGAGAGGGAAAGGCGTTTTATGATGCTGCTGAGGCAAAGCAGGTGTGCCTGGTGGATGCTACATGCCCTTTTGTTGCCAAGATCCACACGCTGGTGCACGACACGGAAAAGCAGGTGGTAATCGTAGGAGACAGGGATCATCCCGAGGTGCTGGGGATCTTCGGGTGGTGCAGGAAGCTTGCCATCGTAGTGGGGTCCTATGAGGAAGCCCTGGCGGTGGAGGAAGACGATCTGTTTGTGGTGACTCAGACTACCATCAGGGAAGAAATGCTCCGGGAAGTGGTCCGTGCCTTTGAGGAAGGTGAAAAAACCTTTTTTGTCAACAACACCATCTGCAGCGCTACGTCCCACAGGCAAAATGCTTGCGAAAAACTGGCAAAAAAAGTTGACGCCATGATCGTTATCGGCGGCAAAGACAGTTCGAATTCTAAAAAACTGTACGAAATCTCCCAAAAACATTGCACAAATACCTATTTTGTTGAAAATATTGAAAATTTACCGTTGAAACGACTTCAAAAATGTAATAGAATAGGAATAGCAGCGGGCGCTTCGACGCCCGAATGCACTATTAAGGAGGTTATTGCCAGAATGAGTGAAACAACACTTGAGAACAACGAATTGAACATGAACGATCTTATGGATGAAATAGAAAAATCCTTAAGGTTACCGAGAGGTGGCGAGATCGTCACCGGCAAAGTGCATCAAGTTACTGACAAAGAAGTTATTGTGAATTTGGGATGTAAGAAGGACGGTATCCTTCCTGCTTCCGAAATAAGCCTCGAAGAAGGACAGACATTAGCGGATGTCTTTAAGGTTGATGACGAAGTACAGGCCAAGGTACTCAAAACCGACGATGGCGATGGCGGCATTTTACTTTCAAAGAAAAAGTTAGAAATCAGCGCCAACTGGGAAGAAATAGTTAAGGCGCTTGAAGATAAGACAGTTCTTGAAGTCAAAGTAATCAGACCGGTCAATGGTGGAGTTATTGCTGAGTACAAGGAAGTTTCGGGATTCATCCCTCTTTCTCAGCTTTCAGACCACTATGTGGAAAACGCAGAAGAGTTCGTAGGGCAGACCATGGAAGTGAGAGTTTCCAGAGTCGACCAGAGAAGAAACAGAGCCGTATTCTCCCACAAGCTGTTCCTCAACGAAGAGAAGGATAAGCTGGTTGCGGAGATTTGGGAAAATCTCAATGTAGACGATGTGGTAGAAGGTACTGTAATGAGGTTTACCGATTACGGCGCATTCGTAGACATCGGCGGTCTGGACGGACTGCTCCATATTTCCGAGATTTCCTGGGGCAAGCTTAAGCACCCGCAGGAAGTTCTGAGCATCGGACAGAAGATCAACGTGAAGGTCCTCTCCATGAACAGAGAAAAGGGCAAGATTTCATTAGGATTGAAGCAGAATCAGCCTGAACCGTGGAGCGTGATCGACGAAAACTACCAGGTTGGACAGGTCATCGGAGGCAAAGTAGTACAGATCAAGGAGTACGGTGCTTTCGTAGAGCTGGAGCCGGGTCTTGACGGTCTCGTACATATTTCTGAGGTTGCCCACAAGCGAGTTGGGAATATCAATGATGAGCTGGAAGTCGGACAGGACGTGACGGCGAAGATCTTGGAGATCGACAAGGACAGAAAGAGGATCAGCCTGAGCATCAGAGAAACTGTGGATCCGCCTGTTGAGGGTGAAGAAGAGGCAGCACCGGCGGAAGCTGTTGACGAAGCAGCTCCTGAAGCCGAAGCAGCAGCCGAGGCACCTGAGGCAGTTGAACCGGAAGCGGAAACAGCCGAAGCTGCACCTGCGGAAGAAGCAACAGAAGCAGAAGAAGTTAAGGAAGAAGCAGCTCCTGAAGAGGAAGTCGCAGAACCTGAAGCTCCTGCAGAAGAGGCAGCCCCTGAAGCCGAAGCTGAAGAAGCACCGGCGGAAGAAAAAGCCGAATAAGCAGCAGAGGAAGCGGACGACGCAGAAGCTAAGGAAGAAGCGTAAGACATAATAAAGATTTATGAGGAAGCAGCAATACGCTGCTTCTTTTTTTGCGTGGGGAGCGAATGGACCGGGGTGGTCCATTGTATTTAACAGAATATTTTGTTATATTTTGAGCAATAAAATAGTGAAACTCAAGGTTATAGGAAGAAGGAGGCTGAAAATGAAATCAAAATGGAAATTACTGCTCGGATTAACAGTGTGCATTGTAATGGCATTGTTTTGCTTTACAGCATGTGGAGGAGACCAAGATTCTGCCGAGGTAGATCCGGAATTCCAAGCGTTCTATGATGCGGTAGATGTAGATTATTCAAGAGGATTGATGGATGACCTTTTATCATTTACCACAAATGAAGATTTAGGATTCAAGACTGCCGGATCAGAAGCAGAACTGGCGGCAGCAGATTTTCTTGTGGGAGAATTGGAGACTATAGGGGTGCAGAATGTAAGAAAGGAAGAAGCGACCATTGACACCTTTACATTTAAAAATGCCGATCTTAAATACACGGCAAAGAATGGCAAAGAGAAGCAAGTGGAGATGGCAATGTTCCAGACGACCTATGTTGCACAGGATGAAGAAGTTGAAATCGTCTACGCAGGAGATGGAACTGCAGCTGATTACGAAAACCTTGACGTAAATGGCAAAATCGTGCTCATTGATATTGACCAGAACAGCAACTGGTGGATCAACTGGCCGGCGTATCAAGCCAAGGTAAAGGGCGCAAAGGCGGTTATAGCGGTAAATGTTGATGGATATTGCACATATTCGGAGGATACATTGGGAGTTCAGGACATGTGCGGACCGTCAGATGCGCCTGCGTTCACTATGACTGTTGCAGATGCGAAACCTCTCAAGAAAGCAATTAAAGCCAACGGCGGTTCTGTAACTGCTGTCCTGAATGCTAATGGAGTAGTTGGGCATGACGGAACAGGATACAATGTTATTGGCGAGATACCGGGAAAGAGCAGCGAAGTAATATATATGGTTGCGCACTATGATACATACTTTAAAGCATTTGCCGACAACACATCCGGAGTAGCGGCAGTGATGGGCATTTCCAAAGCGCTCCTGGATAGCGGATATGAACCTGATAAGACAATAAGAATATGCTTCCATTGCGCTGAGGAATGGGGCGTTGACGACTCAAGGTACGACTGGGCAAGGGGATCTACCATCCTGGCGCAATCACATCCTGAGTGGAAAGACAGTGCGTTTATGATGATCAACATAGACAGCGGAGTCATCTTTGGAGGCGCCGAAGGTGTTGAAATCAATACGCCTTATGAGCTTTCCGGAGAAGTGAAAAAAATAGGCAGAGATTTCGCTATAGCAGATAATCCTCTGGAAGGTGAATTAAAGGTGACGAGTCCTGCATGGACTTGGACAGAAAGCTTTGGTTACACCATCAGCGGTATTCCTGTAATGGATTCAGGTATGTATGGAGAAGACCATTCCGGAACATACCACTCCAACAACGATACGGAAGAAGCTAATAACTACAGTGCGGAAACTTTCGCATATAGCCAAAAACTATATGGTTCGTATGTCATGACTTTTGATAAGATGGCTGTCAGAAACTTTGACTACACTAAATTGATAAACAAGATGAAGAAGACTGTAAATGAAGATGTTGTCGAAGACTACGACGCCCTTTTAGGAGCATTTAACAATGCGAATGCCGCAGCCGAAAAGCTGGTTGCCAAGAATAAGGAAATGGCTAAATCAGGCGATGCTGTAGAATTCAACAAGAATATGAACTATCTTTTCCAGGATGTTTCGCTCAACTTGTTTACGATCGACTGGAACGAAGAATTCCAGTTTGTGCATCAATACAAGCAAACAAATGTAGAATGCCTTGAGGCAGCAATCAAAGCGTTGGAAGAGGGCGATGTTCCGACTGCTCTGGATGAGAACATATATGCGGTAGACCTTAACTGGTATGCATATGCTTTTGATAAGGAGACTTACGATTATTACGTAAATCAAGTTCTTGGTCCTAATGCAGAGAATTCATGGGGAGAAGGCTATCTTGAATCGAATGCTGATTTATGGGAAGTTGTGCAGAGCTTGAAAGCTAAGTATGACGAGAAAAATCCTGACGTAAGTGGGGAAATCGAGATACTGAAGGCAGAATTGGAAGTCCAGAAGGCTGATTTGGCAAGTGTTATAGCCAAAGAAATCGAAACCCTTGAAAGAATAACCACAACGATGAATACGCTTGCTGAATAACAGATATAATTAGAATAACTATAAGAGGGGGCTGATCAATTGTAGCGGCTCCCTTTTAATTTGAAATATTTCAAGTTTCTTTGTTTGGACAATTCCCTTTTTTAAGCTATAATAGACATGGTACTGCTATTGAGAGGGGCATGAAAGGAATCTGTTAATGTATAATTACATGTTCTTTATATATTTGATAGCCGGGATGGTTGGCTTTTTTGTGATTACGTCGATTACAATGTTTTTTAACCATGACGGGAAAATCACAAGGGCACAACGTTATCTTAGAGCGGTGGCGATAAGTTACTTTATTGTTTGTGCTTTATATATTATTATAGATTACTACCGCCTCATGATGATACACGAAGAAGAGACCAATGCATTTTATCGTATGGTAGATATTGCTGCATGGCTTTTCACGAAGTACTTTTGGTATATGTTCATTCTCGAATGTACCGTAGTGACCGATAAAGCCAAAAGACGATTGAAGCTTTTTATCAGAATCACGTTGATCCCCCTGATATTAATATCCGTGTTCAATTATGGGCATTTCATGGATGGATACTATTTCGTAGAATCCGCATCTGCCCGTAAATTTGTTTTGACCGTCCAATTTATCAGCGTATGCACCACCTTAGCCATGAATGTTTTCTTTTTCGTCATTGCGCACAGGCATTGCTACTATGCCAGCATAAGAAAGCTGATTTACTTTATGACTGCCATACTGGTCATAAACGGTGCATGGAATGGATTCATAACATTATTTCTGGTTACAGGGCAGGTCAAACACATTGCTTGGGATGAAATATTTGACCCGACAGCAGTTTTTTTCCTGGCGATCAATATGCTGCTCTTCTTGCTGGTAAAGCAATATTTCGAGATAGAAGAGACCAAAAACGTTACGGGAGAACGGATCGCAGTCCTGTCAAAGACCTTCGATTTGACCGGCAGAGAACGAGAGGTTGCAGAATACCTGTATAAAGGGCTTACATATGCGGCAATCGCAGATGAGCTGATCATTTCAAAGTACACAGTAAAACGCCATGTTCATAATCTCTACGAGAAGCTGGATGTAGAGTCAAAAAACCAATTTTTAGAATTGGTAAATAAAGAATGACATCTGTAAAAATTCTCAGTAAGTCAAAGCTCGGAAAGGATAGTCAATGAAAAGACATCAAATGAAAAAGATTCTGGTCAGTCGGTGCCTCTACGGAGGCGAGCCTGTAAGATACGACGGTAAATCTAAGGCGTTGGAGGACGCCCGATTTTTGAAATGGAAAGAAGACGGCCGTCTGATCCCCGTGTGCCCGGAGGTCATCGGAGGTCTTCCCGTCCCACGTACCGATGCACAGCGCCGGGGAGATAAGATCATCGCCAGAGACGGTAAAGACGTGACGGAGGCTTATAGAAAGGGCGCAGAGGAAGCCGTAAGGCTCGCTCAAGAAGAAAAGGTGATCTGCGCTTTGCTTAAGGAAAAGAGCCCTTCCTGCGGAAGCAGGCAGATCTACGATGGGACTTTTTCGGGAAACCTGATAGAAGGTCGGGGGCTTACGTCTGAGATGTTAGCAAACGCCGGGATCGTAGTGTATTCGGAGCTGGAGCTGGATAAGGTCGCAGAGTTGATCGAAGCATGTGAAGCAGAGGTGGCGGCAAATCTGGTTTTAATAGGGATGCCTGCCTGTGGCAAGAGTGTTACGGGAGTGCTGCTGGCGAAGGCGCTCAGGATGAAATTCGTGGATGCGGATCTGCTGATCCAGGAAACGACCGGCAAGAGCCTGCAGGAGATCATCGATCAGGAAGGGACCGACCGGTTCAAGAAAATAGAAGAGCAGGTACTGCTGTCAATCAACGCAGAAAACACAGTGATCGCCACCGGAGGCAGCGCCGTATATTACCCTAAGGCCATGGCGCACCTGAAGGAAAACGCAGTGACCGTATATATAGAAACACCGCTGGAAGTGGTCAAAGAACGGCTCCGCAACATTAAAACTCGTGGTGTTGCCATGAAAAAAGGGCAGACCCTCGAAGACCTATATCGCATGAGAGTGCCCCTTTATGAACGATATGAAGATGTACGGGTAGTGTCGGATCACGATTCCATGGAACAGACGGTAGCCGACATCCTTTCGGTGCTGAAGGACCACGAGTTCCGATAGATAAAGGTTCGCATCACCGATCACAAGAAGCGATCAGTTCTTCAGCCGATTTGATGGTGGTGTCCGTAATATTGGCTCCGCCAAGCAGCCTTGCGATTTCTTCTACCTTTTCATGTGCGGAAAGTGCGGAGACGGTGGTATAGGTTTTCGCATCGTCTGAGCTTTTTTCAATTTTGTAATTATGGGTGCCGAAGGCTGCTATCTGCGGCAGATGAGTGATGCAGATGATCTGATGATTCCCTGCGATCTCCATCAGCTTGCGCCCGACAATGCTGGCGGCAATCCCGCTGATGCCGCTGTCTATTTCGTCGAAGATCATGGTCGGTATTTCGTCATAATCTCCGATGATTTTTTTGAAAGCAAGCATGATCCTGGACATTTCTCCGCCCGAAGCGATCTTGCTGAGAGGCTTCAAGGGCTCACCTTTGTTGGTGCTGATGAGAAATTCTACCGTGTCTCTGCCCTCGGCAGAGAAGCTCTCTGTCTTGTCGAATTTGATAGCAAAATCCGCATCGTTGAAATTCAGTTGTGTAAGCTCTGCTGTTATCTTTTCTTCGAGTCCGGCTGCGGATTCTTTGCGGGCTTCAGAAAGCCTGTCGCAGGCGATACTCAATGCCGTTTCGCATTTGGTCAGCTCATCATCCAGCTTTGTCATGATGTGATCCAGGTCGTCTATCTGCAAAAGCTTTTCTTCAAGGTCTTCCTGATATTTTAAAAGGTCTTCCACCGATTTGCCGTGTTTGTTCTTCAGCTTGTTGATGGTCTCGATACGTGCGATGCTGTTGTCCAAATCTTCCGGTGAGAAAAGGGATCGGTCTCTACAGTCTCTGATGCCGGATGAAATATCCTCAAGCTCATAGTACATCTCATCGGTCCTTCGGTGCAGGTCCTCCAGCTCCTGTGAGTATGGCGAGATCTCTGCCAGCATACCGGAGATGTGTTTCAGAGAGGCAAGGACGGAGACTTCTTCTTCGGAAGATAGCTGATAGGCAGTCGACAGATTTTCGTAGATCTTTTCACTGTTCTGCAAAAGTGCGATTTCTTCTTCCAGAGCGTCGTCTTCGCCGATTTTAAGGTTGGCGGCTTTCAGCTCCTGAAGCTCGTATGCCATAAAATCTCTCTCCCGCTTATCCCTGTTTGCCTGAGCCACAAGCTCTCGCTTCTGCGCCTGAAGTGAGGCATAGTTTTCATACAGGATAGCCACAGACTCCTTGGCAGGAAGGATATTTTCCTTTCGGTAGAGATCTACCAGCTTGATGTGATAATCGGGATTTAGCAGAGACTGATGATCGTATTGACCGTGGATGTCCGCTAATTTTTTGCAAAGCATGTTCAAATGACCGAGAGTTACGATCTCATCGTTGATCCGGCAGATGTTCTTGCCGGAGGCAGAGATCTCTCTGGTGATGATGTACTCCTGCCCCTTGTGTTCGGCGATCATCTGGATCGTAGCCTTTTCTTGCCCTGAACGAACAAAAGCAGTATCTGCCCGGCTGCCAAGAGCCAGGCTAACTGCTTCGATCACGATGGATTTACCGGCTCCCGTTTCGCCGGTTATTATATTGAGGCCGTCATGAAAGTTGATTTCAGTGTTTTCGATGATGGCAAAATTTTTGATGCTGATATATCTTATCATGGAGTACCTCTCGATTTATTCGGATTATTTCTTCAGCATATCGTTGAGGAGTTGCACCACTGCCGGAGAATTTTCCGGGTCGTCTACGACGAACATGATGGTGTTGTCTCCCGCCACAGACCCGATAACATGGGGAAGCCCGAATGAATCCAGGGCTTCGGCAGCGGCATTGGCGCAGCCGGACAAGGTCTTCAGCAGGACGATGTTGCCGGAATATGCGGTGGACTTGACGGTTTCCCTGTATATATTGGAAAATCTCCCGGACAGAGGTCCTTCATCGCTGGTGGAGACTGCATATTTATACTTCCCTGAAGAAGAAAGAATTTTGATCAGCTGAAGCTCCTTGATGTCGCGGGATATGGTGGCTTGGGTGACTTCGTAACCAAAATCCCTCAGCATCGATACCAGCTTATCTTGCGTCTCAATCTCGTAATTTTCAATGAGTTCCAGTATTTTGTTTTGTCTTGAAATCCGCATGTTGACTCCTCTCAGAAACAGTGGGTATCCTTTGTACCGCCGGGCATCCCCCATGGTGATCCATCCGGAGCCGGTCGGTAAGCGCTATTTATAATTATACAACGATTATAACACAGTATGCAAAAGTTTTTCAATAGACAAACGTATGTTTGTATGATATACTTAAAAAAGCGAATGAGGAGCGAGGAATGAAAATATTGGGAATCGATCCGGGATACGCCATTCTCGGCTACGGGATCGTAGAAAAGACAGGTAATAAATTCAAGGCAGGAAGCTATGGCGCTATTACGACGGATGCCGGTATGCCTATGACAGAACGGCTTATACATATCTATGATTCCCTCAGAGAGATCATAGAAGAAGAACGACCCGAGGTGGCATCCATAGAGCAGCTGTTTTTTAACAATAATGCTAAGACTGCCATAATGGTAGGTCAGGCTAGAGGCGTTGCGGTGCTGGCATGTGTAAAGGGTGGACTTGCTGTAGAAGAATATACGCCGCTGCAGATCAAGCAGGCGTTGGTGGGCTACGGCAGGGCGGACAAGAATCAGGTGCAGATGATGGTAAAGGCGTTGCTCAACCTGAAGGATGTCCCCAAGCCTGATGATACGGCGGATGCGCTGGCGGCTGCCATCTGTCACGGTCATTCGGCAGGTACGAGAAATAAACTGAAGGAGCTTGGTTTGAGATGATAGGATTCATAAGAGGTAATTTAGCGGAGAAAGGCGATGGATACATTATCGTAGAAGTGAACGGGGTGGGGTATGAGATATTCGTACCTGCCAATTCGGGAGCCTACCTTGCCGGCGAAGGCGATGAGGTCATGGTCTATACATCCATGATGGTGCGGGAGGATGACGTGAGCCTCTACGGGTTTTCCAAAAAGGGAGAGCTGGAGGCTTTCAAGAAGCTGATCACTGTCAGCGGTGTAGGAGCTAAGGCGGCGATTTCCATTCTATCCGCCTTCACACTTGAGCAGCTTCAGCAAGCCATCGTATTCGAAGATGCCAAATCCCTGACCAAAGCCAATGGCGTAGGCAAGAAGACGGCGGAGAGGATCGTCCTGGAGCTGAAGGATAAATTCGAAGGCGCAGGCGGAGAAAGCGGAGTCGGTGCGGCGGAGCAGGTCGATACCGACGACAGCGCACGCAGCGGCAGAAGCGAAGCCATCACGGCGCTCATCACCTTGGGATACACCAGAGGTGAAGCTACCGGCGCGTTGGCACAGATCAAAGAAAAGGATCTGACTGCCGAGGAATACATCAAGCTGGCGTTAAAAAACTTGTTTTAGAGAAAAGGGACAGACAGTATGGACTATGAAGAAAGAATCACAGCCGCAGAGCTGGGAGACGGAGAGGAAAGAGCAGAGGTAGGTTTAAGACCCCAGAATCTGCAGGATTATATCGGACAGAAAAAAGCCACGGAGAACCTGAAGGTGTTCATCGAAGCAGCCAAGCTGCGAAAGGAACCCTTGGATCACGTGCTGTTTTATGGTCCGCCGGGACTGGGCAAGACCACGCTGGCAGGGATCATCGCCAACGAAATGGGAGTGGACATCAGGATAACGTCGGGACCCGCCATCGAACGAGCGGGCGATCTGGCGGCTATACTGACCAATCTGGACGAGAACGATGTGCTGTTCATCGATGAGATCCACAGGCTGAACCGCTCCGTGGAGGAAGTACTCTATTCAGCCATGGAGGACTTTGCGCTGGATATAATCATCGGTAAAGGACCTTCGGCGAGATCCATTCGGCTGGACATTGCCAGATTCACATTGATAGGCGCTACGACGAGAGCGGGAAGCCTTTCTGCGCCTCTGCGGGATAGGTTCGGCGTCAGCTGTAAATTCGAGCTTTACACACCGGAGGAGCTGAAGGAGATCATCAGAAGATCTGCAGGGATACTGGAAGTGCAGGTGGACGAAGAATCCATGGACGAGATGGCGAAACGCTCCAGAGGAACGCCTCGTGTCGCCAATAGGATGCTTAAGCGTATCAGAGACTTTTCCCAGGTCAGGGGAAGCGGGACCATCGATATAGATATCACCCGTAAATCCATGGATGCCTTGGGAGTAGACCATATGGGGCTGGAAAGTCTCGACAGGGAAATACTGAAAACCATAATAGAACGGTTCAAGGGCGGCCCGGTGGGCATCGACACCATAGCCGCATCCATAGGAGAAGAGAGGGTCACCATAGAGGATGTTTACGAGCCTTATCTGATACAGGCAGGATTCCTGCACAGAACTCAGAAAGGGAGAGTGGTGTCGGAGCTGGCGTATAAGCACCTGGGACTTGCCTACGAAGCCGAGCAGATGGAACTTTCCATCGGAGAATAGGGAACGCGCATGGAAGGGATGCTGTCCCGGATTTTGGCGAAAACAATGATACACAGAGGATATGACAGATGAGACTAGATGATTTTGATTACGAACTGCCGGCGGAGCTTATCGCACAGAAGCCGGCAGATAGACGCGACGGATCCAGATTGTTGGTGGTGCACAGAGATACAGGGCAGGTGGAGCACAAACATTTTTTTGACGTTGTAGACTATCTCCGTCCGGGAGACTGCCTCGTATTGAACAACTCCAAGGTACTGCCTGCACGCCTTTACGGTGTCAAGGAGGGTACGGGAGCCAAGGTGGAGTTTCTTTTGATACGTCGCATCGAGGGCGACATGTGGGAAACCATGGTGAAACCGGGAAAAAGATTAAAGCCCGGTGACAGGGTGGTGTTTTCTGATGCTCCGCTGTTGCAGGCGGAGATCCTTGATTTTGGCAAGGACGGCACCAGAATAGTGAAGTTCCGATACGAGGGACTTTTCATGGAACGACTGGAGGAGATCGGCAACATGCCGCTGCCCCCTTACATCGAGCGACCCAGCGATGCGGTGGATAATGACCGGTATCAGACCGTCTACTGCAGAGAAGAAGGTTCAGTAGCGGCGCCTACGGCAGGGCTCCATTTTACGGACGAACTTTTGGCGAGAGCCGAGGCAAAGGGTGTGGAGCTGATTTATGTTACCCTCCATGTGGGTATCGGAACCTTCAGACCGGTCAAATGCGAGAACGTAGAAGACCACTCCATGCATTTTGAAGAATACCGGATCGACGAAGAAAGCGCCGCCGCCATCAACAGGGCTAAGCAGGAAGGTCGGAGGATCATTTCCGTGGGGACCACATCCACCAGAACGCTGGAAAGCGCAGCCTTTTTTGATGCCGGCAAAAGCGCCGATGCATCAAAGGACGCTGATCCTCAAGCGAACGATGGCTGCTGGCAGGTGGCAAGCGGAGACGGCAATACGGGGATATTCATCTATCCGGGCTATGAGTTCAAGATAGTGGACAGCCTTATCACTAATTTTCATCTTCCCAAGTCCACCCTGCTCATGCTGATTTCAGCGCTTTACGACAGGGAAAAGATCCTGGATGTATACAGGGAAGCCATAAGAGAAAAGTACAGATTTTTTAGCTACGGAGACGCCATGCTGCTGCTGTAGGAACAAAACAAAATGTGACAACGTAACAAAAAAATAGCCGGAATTGTTGATAATCTGCCAAGGAAGGATTGTGATTTTATGGAAGATATGTTAAAATAGTTTAGTTAAGAAAACTGAGCGGGCGGTTGGCACGTTCACTGCACGGTACACTCCTTTCAAAAAAGGAGCGTTATAAGGGAAGAGGTTGTTCCATGTTTATACGGAGAAAAGTACTGATTGTAGAAGACAATGCACTAAATCGTAATCTGCTTTCTCAGATATTGGCGCCCGAATACGACGTTTTAGAAGCGGAAAACGGTCAGGAGGCGCTGGATGTGCTGGAAAGGCACAGCGAAGAGATCTCGCTTATCTTACTGGATATCGTA
>JAUNBU010000233.1 GCA_030526925.1 Bacillota bacterium
ACCCAGTCCAGGAAGATATTCCCGTCTACGTCCTCGAACATGGCTCCTTCGCCTCGTTCGATCACGCATGGGTATCCGCACTTGATGGCATTCGGCATAGCCTTGGCTCTTCTGTCGATCACTGCCTGCGCTTTCGGTCCCGGCAATTTGCCTGTTACGATTTTCGGTAATGCTTCTCTTAACATAATTTTCCTCCTGCATCATTACAATGTGTATGATTGTTATAACGATGGCATTTTTCTTTGCGATATAACTAACTTTGCGATGTGTACCAATATATAGATACAAGTTTCGTGCCACAGTTAAAACTTTAACAAGGATTTTTTGCCGAAAATTTTCTCATTAAAAAACCGTTGAAATTTCAACGGTTTTTGGTTTACAAAAATATTACGTCTCCGCAGTGCCTTCTTTTCACATGTAAAATCTTACTTTTTCCATTCCTCCGACACGTACAAAACAAGAAATTTTTTTCTTGTTTTCGGCAATCTTTTTCTTTTAGCGCCTTGAGATTTTCTTCCGGGCTTTCCTTAATCCTCCTCCGGTGCGATTATCTTAGGCACCGGTATCTTGGATGCCACGACCGCCGTTATGGTAAGCGGCAGGATATAGGTAAGCGGGAAACATAGCAGCAATACTGCCACAACGGTCAACGGCTTTCTCATGATATATGCATATAGTGCAGCCGCCGTTACCGCCACTGCGAATGACCCATCCATACCGACGATGGCAGCCATGACATATCCTATGGTAACGCCTGCGAATATTATAGGGAAGATATTTCCGCCCCGCCACCCCAGATCTACGCAGAAATTGACGAGAAACAGCTTGCCGATGGCAGAGATTATCAGGATGACGACAGAATAGCTCTGCCAGTCATTCATCAGATCTCCCATCTCATGTTCTCCCGAGAACATGGTAAGCGGCAGGAAGTATCCTATGGTCCCTACGGCAGCTCCTGCCAGCATACAGCTGATAACGCGGTATTTCAGAAGCTTTTCCCCGATTATGCCGGTTATCTTATGGATCACCAGATACAGAAGTCCGAACAGGACTCCTGCCACCAGCAGCGGTATGAACCACTTCCATTGAGCGAATCCCATACCGTGATGTGCATCGAATCTGGGCAGTCCCATACCTCCGCCCAGCAGATCGGTCAATCCTCCCATGGCAAGCATCCCGCCGACAACGGCCATGACGTATAGAAAGATCCTTGTCTTCTTGCTGGCAAGCTTTTTACCGTAGTGTTCCTTCTTATTATCCGGTTCTATATTACTGACGATCCCAAAAAGCGGTGCCCCGAATATAACACCCAAAGTGGCAGCCATGCCCGCTTCCATCAGCGCCGCAACCTCTGCGCCTTTGTATTTGAGACGGTCTCCCACGAAGCAGCAAAGACCCACGATGAGTCCTGTCAATCCTGCTTCCGGACCCAGCGCCCCTCCGAATATCAATGGCAGCAGCGCCGATACGGCAACTATGTGCAGGTTATTATAGGGATATGTCCCTTCTTTTTTTATTCGTCCCATGACTTCCGTCAATTCTTCCGGAAGCAGTCCGAATTTCCTCTGCCAAAGACCGATAATCAATCCGCCAATGAGACATACTGACAGAGAATAGATAAGCGAGTTTCCAAAGCACAGAGCCCTCGGCAAAACGGTCCACAGCAAATCGATGCCCAGGCTCATGACCTTCAGCACCAACCATACGATTGCTCCTGCGAAAGCGCCCAAAATCAGCGCTAAAATGCCAAAAAGCAAGATCTTTTCAAACTTCTTCATCCGTTACTCCCTTTATTGCTATTATTCGTTGTTTCGACCACACTTGGTTTCTGTCATTTCCTCACTCGTTCATTATAATACCATTGCTTCTATTTTATCAATGATTTTATGCTTTTCTTTCTCGATGGCGTCAAAATCCATATGAGGGATGTAGCACTCCTCCAGCTTGTCGTGGTATTCCTTTGCCTTCTTCAGATGGAAAAGCGCCCTTTCCAGGTCTGCCCTGCTCTCCTTTTGCAAAGCCAACAGCAGCTCTACATCCTCTTCTTTTCCCTCCACCTGTGCAAAGACCTCGATCACCGTGCTCTTTGCAGGAATTTCCCAGGCCAGGGCAGAATGATAATCGTTGCTGCAAATCACAGCAAGATCCAGGGAAGGCACTATGATGTGCTCCAGCTTTCGCTCCGGGTCCATTGGGCAGTAATATTT
>JAUNBU010000044.1 GCA_030526925.1 Bacillota bacterium
GAAAATAAGTTGTCCAAACAACAACTTATTTTTTTTGCGTTTTTTTGGCAATCGCCAAAAGACCGAGTCTCATGGTAACCTAATAGGGATTATGCAGTACTGTAATTTGCTAAGATGAATGAGCGGAGAATATGGAACCAAGAGAGAAGGATAGCAACAGTTTAATAATTATGAGGAAGATCACTTCGATAGTATTGATATTCTTCCTTGTGGCTGCCTACTGCATCGGATTCGGTCTCACGGCAGAAGATTCCCATGCCGCAGGGACGCTTACCATCAAAGCCGGATTTTACGGAGGCCCCTATTACGATGTCAAGGTGTATGATACGGCTGCTATGAGCAGCTTGTCGGATGGAGTTGTTTATACATACTCAGGCGTGGACTCAGGAAACTTTATGAGAGTCGCTTATGCCTGGGGCGTACCTGTAAGCACATTGATAAGCGATGCCGGTATCGATGTAAGCTCTGTCAAATATCTGCATCTGGGGACAACTGATAATTATCAGGAAAATCTGACCACATGGAATGCCGGATCCCTTATGGGGAGTCGATATTTCTATCCTCACATGGTGGAGCTAATCAATACAAGCGGATCGCCCACCATAGATTTCGCTCAGGTGACGGATGCCATAACGGCGGATGCACAGAGCGTTCCGACCATGCTGGCAATCGGATGTTCAGACTTCAGTCGCGAGAACGCAGCGGATGCGGCGAAAAACGGATATAAGAACTACAGTGCTTCAGATCTATCGGGAGACGGATACAGGCTTATATACGGACAGTCCGGTCTCAGTTCAGGAGGCGCCCATAACGTTCAGACAAGTAGTAAATGGATACATACCATCAATCTGCAGTTATCCGGGGCTCCTAATATCATTGTGGAAAAAGAACTGATCAGCGGGGAAGAAGGAAAAATCGGGAGCAAGTATTCTATAAAGATAAAGGTCAAGCTTCCTGACAGCTATTCTTATCTTCCGGATGACGTATTAAAAGAACTGGAAAAGCAGATACTGGCAAGCCTCAAGCTGGGAAGCTATGATAAATCTGTCATAAAGGTCACCAAAAAAGGCAATGGGGAATATGAAGTTGAGATCATAGGAGAAGGTGACACGGATCTGGACTTTATATATTCGCGAAGCGAATATGGCGGTGGGATCACTTTTTCCAGCGGCACAACACATATCTCGGGAAGCGGCGGCGGTGGCTCCGGAACTGAAGGATCCGGCTCCGGAAGCGGCTCCAATACGGATCCGTCTGGTTCAGAGACGGGTCCAGGTGGTACTGAAGGCCCAACGGAACCGTCTTCCGGGAGCGGTGAGACAGAGCCTAGCCCTACGGATCCCATAGAACCGACGGAAGCGCCTACACAACCGACGCAGCCAAGTACGGAACCGACTACGGAGCCAACGACAGCCCCGACTGATCCAAGCGATCCGTCGGATCCAAGTAGTGAAACTCAGCCGACTACCGAGCCCACAACGCAGCAGACCACTCAGGCTGCAACTCAGCCACAAACACAGGCAACTACGCAGCCACAGACAGAGGAAACTTATCTGGGACTGGCGGAGAACAGCGGCGGAGGAACGCCGGATCCCGGAGGAGGAGAGCCGCAAGAGCAGGCAGATGCGCCGGAAGCAGTGGCACAAGACGAGGCGGCGGCGAGCGTAGAATGGATAGCTGCAGATGAGATACAGATGTCGGCTACGGAACCATTGCAGGAAGAAGAAAAGGATCTTTTTGGTGTGGCAGCAGGGGCGATATTCCTGTTTCTGTCCGGGTTCGGAGGGTCTCTGATCACCTTCTTCAGACGAATATAAAAACACTAGAAAAACTCAGGAGAAAATAGACCAATGAGCATAACAGAAATACTTAGGACCGTATCGAGCAGCTTACAGACGCCGGTGATCTTTTTACTGATACTTTTGATTGCCATCACCATAATTTTGTTTGGCTCCGTGATAGCAGAGCTGTTTATCGAGAGAAAATATCTGCGTGTGAACGGGGCAGTCCTTCCCAATATGGTGGAAGAGATCCATGCCCATCCTAAAAGGATCGGCGCCTGTATCGAGAAAAGCAAGCTGTTGAAGCGGCAGAAGGCAGTTCTCAACGAATTGATCAACCATAAAAGCATAACGGATTCAGAACGAGAGAGCCTGGCAGTTCGCCTCATCGAAAGGGAACAGGCTATATATGACCGCAGAACGCGTGTAACGGACCTTATTGCCAAAATCGGTCCCATGCTCGGACTTATGGGTACATTGATACCGTTGGGTCCGGGGATCATCGCCCTTGGCCAGGGAGATACATATACTCTGTCAAATTCCCTTCTGGTCGCTTTTGACACCACTATAGCAGGATTAGTCTGCGCACTTGTCAGCCTCTGCATCAGTGTGGTTCGCAAGACCTGGTACAGGAATTATATGTCGGTGCTTGAGATGCTGACGGAATGTATCCTAGAGGAGGAACAGCGGGATGATTAAGAGAAAAAAAAGCGGCAGACTTGTCAGACAGAAACAGTTTGAAGAGGACATCAATCCTATGGAGGGGACAAGCAATTTGGCAGATGCCATGCTGGTACTCGCTGTAGGGATCATGTTGGCGCTGATCATCAACTGGAACGTTGATTTGACTCAATTTGTCGATTTGGAAGAATTGGATGCGGAAGCATTGGCAGAAGAAGAGATCGATGAGGTGGAAGCGGATCAGGCGCTGCAGGAAAAAGGGACCGTATACCAGGATCCCACTACGGGAAGGTTTTATATACGTGTTGAGGAGTAAAGGAGGCGAAGGATCGGAATGAAGCAAATCAAGAGCAAAAGGCTCCTGTACGGGATATTGCTTCTCGTTTTATGTCTTGTTCTGGCAGGCTGTGGAGCAACGGTCAAAGCTGATATATCTGCCTATGAGGATGAGGCTATAACGGTCACCGGATTGACCGATGAAGACTTTACTCTGACGGCAGGAGAACTGGCACAGCTCGATTGCGTCGGAGAGAAAGTGACTACCAAAAGCTCTAAAGGCGAAATCACCGTCGAGGCGGTAGGACCTACTCTGGAAACATTTCTGAAAAGCTATGGTATAAAGCAGAGCGAAATATCCTCTGTTACTGTCATCGCCTCTGATGGCTATACCAAGACCTTTGAGGCATCATTCTTCATAACACATGAGGATGTGATTTTGTCTTTGGCAAACGGAGATGAACCGCTGGCTGAAGAAGAACAGCCTGTCCGCATGGTGATACCGGGAGCCACGGCGGATCAATGGGTCAAGGGCGTAGTAGAGTTGCAGTTTGAATTGTAGCGTCTGCTGTTACCGGCTAAGGGCCGTTGAACATAGATTATTTTACATTATCACGAAGAGAGAAAGGAGTGTGGATTCATGGAAAGGAATCCGAAAAACACAAAGAAAAGAAGATTTTTATCATGGCTGGTAGTGCTGGCTATGGTAATGTCCCTGTTTGCGGGAATGACAGGAATGGTCAGCGCGTATACGGATGATCAGTTGACGGTGACATATGAAGGGCAGACTACATATATTTCACTTGATACTTGGAATGGTCTGCTTGATACCCCAAGTACTAGAGTAACAAATCAACAGTATACAATGGCATCAGGGAATATCAGCCGTGCCAATTCAACACATTCAGGGGTTAAACTGGAAAGTTTGATTGAATTGGTAATAGAGTTACCACCAGGAAATACTGAATATAATAGGGCAACTTTTGAGAATTATACGGTGACGATTGAAGCCTCAGACAGCAGGACACTATCGCCTACGGTGGGTGAGTTGTTTGGAACCAGATATACCTATGGAAATGGGGATTCTGTAACGGATACTCCTGCAGTTCAGGTTGAAACAATCATTGAAGATGACAATGGGACCTTAAATCTAATTGCGGGCATGACAGATTACAACAAAGTAAACGGCAAATACTGGATGGAGGGCATTACCGAAATTACTATAACAGCGCCATCTCCAGGCGGGGATGATGACCCGACACCGTCTATATCGGGAGATCAGAGTTGGTATGATGCGTCAAAAAGTTCCTTTACATTAGTTGATGAAGAAGATTTGATTGGATTTGCATCATTAGTGAATGACGGAAATAGCTTTAAGGGTAAAACTGTGAAGTTGGGTAATAATATTGCATTGACAAAGCAATGGAATCCGGTTGGCAATGCAGAAAAACAGTTTGAAGGGACATTCGACGGAAATGGCAAGGAGATATCAGGATTAAATGTATCCTCAACGGACAACTACTTAGGATTTTTTGGCCATAATTTCGGAACAATTAAAAATTTTGTTGTTACAGGAAGCGTAACCAATACGGATACACGTGGAGGGAAAACCGATTATATTGGAGGAGTTGTTGGATTTAATGCAGGAACGATAGAAAAAGTCATATCAAAGGTAACCGTTACTGCGGGAACAGCCAAAAACCAAGGAAGTAATAATGTTGGCGGAATTGCTGGATTTAACACAAGTGGAAAATGGGTGGATGAAGCGGCAGGTACCAATAAGAACATAGAAGGAGCTGTTGGATTGATAACTTGCTGTGGCAATGAAGGATCCGTAACGGGTTATAAAAAAGTTGGCGGTATTACAGGAGAAAATGCAGGGGATATCGAAAAATCCTACAACACAGCAACCATTAGAATGACTGTAGATGGAAGCGGCGGAGGAGTTGGAGGAATTGCAGGCAGGAATGGCAATAATGATACTGCATATGAAATTGGAAATATTAAAGATTGCTATAACACAGGAATTATAGCGATGCATATTGGAGACGATCCAACCACAAAACAAGGTAGATATGCAGGTACGATAGCAGGATTTATGAATGCATTTTCAACCGTAGAGAATTTCTATGGTGCAGGAAATATTATCCCTGGCTATAAAGATTGGGGACCTTTATGGGCGCGAGGAGAAGCCGAAGAGGAAAAGCTAATAAATTGCTATTCATTGGATACACTGCCAGCAGGATCTGGTTATACAACTTCAAAATATACTGGGATAGTTAAGACGGATGCAGAAATGAAGACGGCTGAATTTGCAGAAGCGTTAGGTTCGGAATTTTCTGAAGACACATTGGGGATCAACAATGGTTATCCGATTTTGAACTGGCAGGCAGTTGCGGAGGTTGAGAGACTGATCGATGAGATTCCTGCGCCATCCGCATTGACAGGTTCAGACGAGGACATTTTAAAAGTGCTTCAGGCGGAAGAAGCTTATGACGGATTATCTGATGACGGCAAGGCGCTTGTGGACAACAAGTCTGATTTGACTGCGGCACAGAACAAAATTGCAGCCCTGAACCACACTTCAAACGGAGTTACCGTTGAAGGCCTTGATTGGAATATCAAGCTGTATGTAGAACCTATTGCTGAGGGACCAGAGTTTGACGCTATGAAAGCGCAGAGATCTGATAAAACGTTCCTTGGCATGTACAACATCACGTTGACGAAGTTCAGCTCCAATGGCGGTGTGGTTGTGGAGGAAGAGTATAATCTTAACGGTAAAGAGGTGACAGTACGTGTCGTGAATGATGCCTTTGTTGGATACGAGAAAGGTATCGTGCTGCATCAGCTGACTGAAGAGGCAGATGAGAATGGCAACTACGAGTACGAAACACTGACAGCTACTATAAGTGGTAATGTGGCTACCTTTAAGATCACCTCTACCAGTAATTTCGGGATCGCTGCAGAAAAAATCGTGGCAGCAAGTGATACATCAGCTAAGACGGGAGACGACTTCAATCTTATCCCTCTCCTGATCCTTATGATTCTGGCAGCGGCAGCAGCTACGGTAATCGTTGTCCGCAGAAAGAGACTGCAGTAAACTAAACCAAAGGAGAATATGTAGTTTGCATATTTTCACAAAAAGACCGGGAGTGCATTCCCGGTCTTTTTAATTGATTAAAAATGTTGCCGTGCCAACATTTTTTATGGTAGAATCATGTTACAATAACTTGGTAAAAGCGTGAAATGGTATCGGGCATCATTCACGGGAATTCGGAGGAAAGGAGTCCAAAGGGTGGCGGCGAAAATGATAGCAATCAAGGTGGAAAATCTACAATTCGCATACGAAACGGGCAGGCCGGTCCTGGACGGGATCAGCTTCGAAATAGAGCAGGGCAGCTTCACGGGGCTCAT
The DNA here is from genome assembly GCA_030526925.1 of Bacillota bacterium. GTDB lineage: Bacteria > Bacillota > Clostridia > Peptostreptococcales > Anaerovoracaceae > Lentihominibacter. The sequence continues at coordinate 6,153 of JAUNBU010000044.1, forward strand.
CGGAGAATCGGGATGCGGCAAGAGCACCCTGTGTCATATTTTGTGCGGTATCATTCCCCACGCCATCGGCGGGGAACTGTCGGGGCAGGCAAAGGTGGGCGGTGTTGATTTGCGGCAGACCAACCTTAAGGATCTGTCGCAGGTAATAGGCTTCGTCATGCAGGACCCGGACCGGCAGATCGTGTCGTCCACCGTAGAAGACGAGCTGGCCTTCGGACCTGAGAACCTTTGCATAGCTCCGGAAGAGATCAGAAAGCGTGTCCAAGACACACTGGAGCTGCTGGGGCTGGGAAATATGCGCCTTTCCGATCCCAACAAGCTGTCGGGCGGTCAGAAGCAGCTGGTAGCCATCGGCTCTATCCTGACTTTGCAGCCGGAGATCATCCTGCTGGACGAGCCCTACAGCCATCTTGACCAGGTGGGCAGAGAGCATGTCAGCCGCATCATTAAGGTTTTGCGGGAGCAGGGCAAGACCATCATCGCCGTGGAACACGACCACAGCCTCATCGAAGACGCAGACCGTTGGATACTCTTGGAGCAGGGAAAAATCAAGAAAGAAGGAATACCCCGGGAAGTGGGAGAATACATATGAGCCTTAAGGTAGAACACATTTCATTCGGATATAAGGGCAGGAGCAAAGCTGACGGAACGAAACAGGTGCTGCAGGATTTCAGCGCAGAATTTCCTGCGGGAAAAATCACCGCTTTGACCGGAAACAACGGAGCGGGCAAGACCACACTGGCGCGGATAATCATGGGGATTTTGAAACAGGATCAGGGCCATATCCTATTGGACGGAGAGCCCATCGATCAGCTGACCATGGCGCAGCGTGGCATGAGGATAGGCTACGTGATGCAGAATCCGGCGCGGCAGATTTTTTCTGTGACGGTAGAAGAAGAGATGCAGTACGGGTTGAGGAACCTGAGCTTGCCGGAGGAAGAGATCGCTAGGCGGACCACTGAGTATCTACAGCTTTTCGGGCTGGAGCAATATCGGGAAAGCTTCCCAGTTCTTCTTCGTCACGGTGAAACGCAGCGGCTGGTGCTGGCGGCGATACTGGCCATGAAGCCGGGCTATCTGATCCTGGATGAGCCGACGGCAAGCCTTGACTTAAAACGAAGAAAAACGCTGGGAGATTTCCTGAAGCAGCTGGACTGTGGGATCATCATCATCAGCCACGATCAAACATTCATCGAAGCGACCTGCGATGGGCAGATCAGAATGGAGGCGTGTCATGAACGGTCTTGATCCGAGAACGAAAATGATGATGATCGCCGCCATTTCCGGAGCTGCCATGCTGACGGATCAGCTGTTGTTTTTGGCAGGGCTCTTTCTCTTTACCGTGATCGTAATGGTTATCGGCAGGATCAGTCTGGAAAGGCAGAAAAAGCAGCTGGCAGGCGCCGTGGGGATGGTAGTATTCCTGTTTATTCTGCAGGCCATCTTCGGTCAGCCTTATCTCGGCATGGTTCTGGCAATCCGGCTGATGATCGTTATTTTGTCGGCTGTGATACTGCTGACGGGCCAGTCGCGGGATTACCTGCTGGCATTAGTCCAGATGAAGCTGCCCTATGAGCTTTCCTATATGGTTATCCTGGCATTCCACTTTTTCCCTCTTTTGCAGGAAGAGGCCAGGGATGTTCTGTACAGCGTGCAGCTGCGAGGGACCGAATTAAAGAAGACGTCCATAAAGAACAGGCTGGTCCTCTACGGGAAAATGTGCATACCGATTTTGACCGGGGCGCTGGAACGGGCCAAGGATACGTCCATTGCAATGGAAGCGCGGGGATTTCGCGCCTATAAAGAGAGAACATATATGAGAAAATTAAAGCTTAAAAAGAAGGACGTTGCCATAATCATCCTAATGCCTGTTCTGGCAGCAGGATTCCTGATTTTGTCCAGCTGTACACAGCGGATCGACGGACAGCTGGGACAGCAGGTGATCCTTTCCATGACGGGAGAAAGCACCATGACCGTTTCTTGGACGGCGGACAGGGAGTACGACGGTGTCGTTCGCTATGAAGGAGAAGAGGCCGAGGCACAGGTGGCAGAGATCAGGGAAAATGAATACTATCGCTACCGGGCGGAGCTGACGGACCTGGAAACAGGCGAAACCTACCGTTACTGCGTGGGCGACGGTGAGGAAATGAGCGAGGAAAGCGAATTTACCGTAGGCGGTAGCCATAAGGAGGACTTTTCGTTTCTGTATATCGGCGATATACAATATGAAATCAGGGATCGTGACTTTGCCGCCTGGGGCGAATTTATGAAGGAGGCATACGAAGAAAACGACGATGCAGAGCTGGGGATCTTTGCAGGAGATATGGTAGAGAAAAATTCAGATGTAAAGGACTGGGCGGCGTTCTTTGAAAATGCGGAGCCTGTATTTTCCAGGATACCCATGATGACTACCGTGGGCAACCACGAGACGTCCATCGACCCTGCCCTTTACATAGACATGCTGGCCCTGCCGGAAAACGGCGTGCTCCCCGAAGAGGTCTATTCCTTTGATTACGGCGGGTGCCATTTCGTTTCCTTGAACAGCTGTCTCTTCATGAATGAGCGAAAGAGTCAGGAAGGCTATGAGGAGACGGTGCAGGCGGTGAATCGGTGGCTTGAAGAGGACCTGGCTGCCAGCGATGGGGACTGGACCATCGTCTACATGCACCATCCTATGTATCCGCTGGCGGAGGACGATGAGATTTACGGCCAGCTGAGGGAAAACTGGGAAGAGATTTTGACAGAGAATGAGGTGGACCTGGTGCTGTGCGGGCATCAGCACGTTTATATGAGGACGGAGCCTATAGACGGAATCACCTATATCATGGCCAATTCCGGGGAAAAGCAGAGCTATTATCTGGATGAGGGCGCTGCGCTGCCGGAGTACGTGGCATCTGTCTATGAGGATGGCTCCAATTATCTGCGAATCGACGTGGACGCCGGGGAACTAAAGGTCACCGCATACGGGGAAGGAGGACAGCAGATAGACAGCTGTGAACTGAGGAAATGATGAAATATTTGGGAACGGTCATAGAGAGCGGGATTTTCGCCAACCTTAAAAAATCCGAGTACATACGCGCCTTCGAGCAGCTGGGGATCACGGTGAAAACCATCCGCCAGGGGTCGGCGGTTTATTACGAGGAAGACGTGGTCGATAAGATCTGCATCATAGACAAGGGCAGCGTGTGCGGCGAGAAGACGTATGCCGACGGCGAAATGCATATCATCCAGCTTTACGAGGAGGAGAATATCTTCGGGCTGGAGGCCGCCGTGTCGAAGCAGAAGACGTCGCCGGTGGACTATGTGTGCAATGAAGACAGCGTCATCGTGTTTATTACCATCAGCAGCATCCTCAAATCCGACTACTGCAAGCATATCCTGGACGTGCTGATGCAAAAGCTGGCGGACGACAACATCAAGAAGATGCACAAGATCGAGATGCTGGCGGAGCGGAGTCTCAGGGAAAGGATCCTGATCTATTTTACCGTGCTTAGGACAAAGGCAGGCGAGGACACATTTGACGTGAAGATGGACCGGGAGCAGCTGGCACAGTATTTGTGCGTCAACAGGAGCGCCCTTTCCAATGAGCTGAACAAGATGAAAAAAGAGGGCATCATCGATTTTCAAAAGAGCAAATTCAGGCTGCTGAAGACCGGTGGAGAGCCGAAGGAGTAGGAAGGAGTGCCGGGATGGCGGAAATGCAGCGATACAATTGTATCATGGTGTATAGCGCAGCGGGAGACAAGCTGCTGTTTTGCAAAAGGCTAAAGGACCCATACCAGGGGAAGTACAATCTGGTGGGCGGCAAGGCGGAGCCGGGAGAGGACGGATTCGCGGCGGCGTACCGGGAGCTGGCGGAGGAGACGGGCATCACTGATGAAGATATTACCCTCAGCCACATGATGGACTTCGCCTATTACAATCAGGAGTGCATTGTAGAAATCTATGTGGGGACTCTTGAAAGAGATGTAAAATTAAAGACCGAGCTGCATCCTCTCTGCTGGCTGTCGTCAGAAAAAGAAGACTTTTTTGATTTGGAAAAATTCGCAGGAGAAGGCAACATCGGTCATATGATCCAGCAGGTGGAGATTTATGGAAAGGGAAAGGAGTGCCGGGTCTTTGCCCGGTGAAAGACGTTATGATAAAGCTGAGACTATGTGAAGCGGCAGACCGGGAGCAATGGGTCCGCCTCAACCGTGCCTTTATGGAATGGGAGCTGGCTGACGAAGGGTTCTGGAACGACGTCCAGAAAACCGATGATGAGGCGTTCGCCCGGATTTTCCATGAGGCCTTGGAGCATCCTGAATTGAGCACGCTGTTCATGGTAGAAGAGGGTGATAAGGCGATCGGATTTGCCAATCTAATGACTATTTTCAGCGTATGGGCAGGTGGCAAGGCTTTGATTTTAGACGACCTGTTTCTGTTGGAGGAGTACAGAGGCAAAGGGTATGGCCGGGCGGTGATGGAGGCTATCGAAGCTCACGCCGGGCAGGCAGGCTACAAACGACTGCAGTTTCAGTCGGAGTTTTCCAATCCGAAAGCCCATGATTTTTACACCCATCTGGGATATGAGTCGGAAGAAATGCATTTTTATGTGAAGTACTTATAAGGGCTGCGCTGCTAGACTGCGCTGCTGGCGGAACAAAAGCCTTTACGTGTTAACCTACATGTGATATAATGGTTTAAAATGTAGGTTAATAGATTGGAGGGGGCGAAATAATGTCTATCTTGGATGATGTTTTAAAAGAAGAATATGACAGAATGAGCAGGATCTCAGAAAACATAGTTTCAGAGATCGAGTCCCTGCCAAAGGGGTATCTCTCGGAGAAAAAAATAAACGGCCATGTTTATCACTATTTGCAGAAACGGGAAGATGGAAAGGTAAAATCCAGATACATCAAAGAGCAGGACGTGGAAAGCTACAGGGTTTTGATCCGGCGAAGAAAAGAACTGGAAGAAAGTCTAAAAAATCTGGAAAGAGAAAAGAAAAAGGTAGAGCGGGTAGTGGGAAAGGATGTGTAAATGGATAACAGAGAGAAAAAGGGGTTCTTGAAGCTGGTCCGGCTTTTGTATGAAAATGATTGTCTGGAGCATGTCGTTCTGATCGGCTCCTGGGCGGAGTTTTTGTATATGGAAGACAAAAGGCTTCCGGGGTATGAGGCCAACATCCGGACGCTGGACGTTGATTTTCTCGTCAAGAATTTGAGAAGGCCGGCAAAGCAAGTGAACCTCATATCGCTGGCAAAACAAAACGGTTTTCTTGTGGATTCAGACAGGCTGACAGGAGTAACAAAATTCCAATTGGAAGAAGGCCTGGAGGTGGAGTTTTTGATCTCAAAGAGAGGAGCGGGCGAAGAAGCCGCCTTGAAAACCAATTTGGGTATCACGGCACAATCCCTGCGCCATATGGAAATGCTCAAGGAAAACACGATCGTGATCGATTATTTCGGCATGAAAATAGAAGTGCCGTCTCCGGAAGCATTCGTGCTGCATAAAATGATCATCAACAGGGAACGGAAGCAAAAGAGTGCTAAGGATCGGGACGCCATCGACAGGATGTATCAGCACTTGGATATGGCAGAGTTTGGCAGGATAAAAGATAGGCTGACCAATAAAGAAAGGCAACGGATCGACGAATATCTCGAAACATACATCATGCCTGAAATGAAGCAGAGAGTGAAAGTGGAAGAAGCTAAGAACAAATACAGGAGGAGTTTATCATGAAAAAATTTATCATCGAACAACCATTTTTCGACATTTTGCCGGAAGCGAAGATTGGTGCCATCGTTTGCCACGGCATCGACAACCATATCCATGACGAGGACAAGTTTGCCGATTATCTGGAGAATGCGCAGAAGCTTGCGGCTGTTCACATCCAGAACCCGACCTTTACAGAAAACCCAATCATAAAAGCATGGCGGGAAGCATTTTACAAATTCAAGACAAAAAAAGGCGCCCGTTGCTCCATCGAAGCTCTGCTGAAGCGCGTTTCCAAGGGAAACAGCGTTGGAACTATAAATCCCCTGGTGGACCTTTATAACAGCGTTTCCATGAAACACGGCGTACCTATCGGCGGAGAAAACATCGACGCTATGGAGGGAAACATGCGTCTCACCGTTGCAGACGGCGGCGAAGAATTTGTTACTCTGGGCAGCGAGAAAAGTGAGCCACCTTATCCGGGTGAGATCGTCTATAAGGACGATGCCGGAGCCATATGTCGCTGTTTCAACTGGCGTGAGTCGGTCAGGACCATGCTGACGGAAGATACGACAAACGCATTCCTTTGTTTTGAATCGGTGGACCCTGCGTGGGAAACGCCTTTCCATGATGCCATCAAAGAATTGAAACAGTTGGTGGAAGAGCATCTGGGCGGCCAGTGCCAGGCCTTTGTG
>JAUNBU010000045.1 GCA_030526925.1 Bacillota bacterium
TCCTCTTCCGTACTTTGACTTGAATTTCTACACTATGAAGTTTTCAAGGTTCATGACCTTCCAAATCGCTTGATTTTTCGGGTCTTGCTCGTTCTTAGCGAGCTTTTTAATTGTATCGCATATCATGTGCTTTGTCAACAACTTTTTCGATTTTTTTCAGCATCATTTTCTGCAAGGTCACCTTGTTTCTCTGAGTGAAAACCTCCGAAAAAATCATGTCCTTCACATGACAGCTTGTTCATACTACCAAAGATGTATTTCTTTGTCAATCACTTTTTTTATCTTTTTCCGACCTTTTTAAACTTTTTTCTTTTCCTGCGGGCGATCGCCCGGATCCACATGGTTTTTATCTCGCTTCCGATGCAGCCCGAACAGCAGATACAGCGCCACTCCCGTCAGATTGAACAGCCCGAAAAACAAATAGACCCCGCTTGCTCCCGCCACATCCAGCAGTACGCCGCCTATCATCTGACAGCAGATGGTACTCAGGTTGCTTCCGATTATGTAGTAGGTGGAAATGGCCAGGCTCCTGCCTCCCTCCGGCGCCAGCGCCGCAACATATCTGACGAACTCAATCAGCAGTATCCCGTTGACCGCACCCTGTGAAAACGACAGAAGTATCAGCATCCACCAGGGCAGTCCGATCCCAAACAATAAAAACCTGCACACCGAAATGACCATGGCCGCCAGGATCACCCGCTCCATGGTAAACCTGGCAGACAGCCTCCCGCACCACGCCATAAACGGCACCTCGCTTCCCACCATCAGCAGCATGGCAACGCCCACTCCCGCCACCGTACCGCCGCCCTCTATATAGAGGAAGCTGAAATACGTATTGTTTGCCACGTTGGTACCGCCCATGAAAAAGGCACACAGGATCAATCTCCGGATCCACTTATCGCTGAGGATCTTCATATATCCGGGAGCATTGACCGCATCCACCTTTTGCCTACATCGCTCCTCGTCAATTCGCCCTCTCTTGATCAGCCATATCATGCCAGCGGAAACCAGAAAGCTTCCTATGTAAAACCAGAATACTACCGGCAGCCCCAGGGCTTCTGCTGCGTTTCCCGCCAGAAAGACGCCAAGTGCAAAGCCCACGGCGCCCCAGGCCCTCAGCTGCCCGAAGCTTTGCTCGCCCCGTTCACTTTCCACGGTAAAGGCATCGGTCAGAGACATGATGGGCGCCTGAAAAAAGTACATGATGCCGAATACGATCAAAAAGAAATGGTATTCCCTTATGTTAGACAGCAGCAGACAAACGAAGGCTGCCATCAGACAGAGCAGCATCAGTATTTCATGTTTCTTCTCGCTCCTGCTGTATTCTCGCCCCCAGAAGGTGGATGCGAAAATAGCTACCGCCGTACCGGTGGCGGTAATGGTCCCGATCTGAGTACCGGAAAATCCGATGTATGACAAATACTGCCCGATCAATGGCAATAATGCTCCGATGGACATGTAGGAAAAGTTATATAATGCGGCATGTTTTTTATAGAAGCCTTTCATGCATCGTCCTCATGATTTCACGTCGAAAATTCTTTCCAATACTTCCTTTTAGTTTCACATCCAAGTATATCAAATGGTGATTTTGCGCACAATAAAGAAAATAAAAATGACGAAATCAACTACTAAACTTTTTAGGAGGTGCTCATCTTGACCATCATTCTCATTCGTACCGTTATTCTGTACCTGGTGGTACTGTTTGTGATCCGTATCATGGGGAAGGCGGAGCTTTCCAAAATGTCCCCTTTCCAGCTAATAGTTGTTTTCATGATAGCGGAGCTGGCGTCCATACCTATCGAAACACCCGACGTTTCGATCCTGACGGGAGTTACTGCTATTTTCACCCTGCTGCTTCTGCAAGTGCTGATCTCCTATCTTTCCATCAAGAGCGAAAAATTCAAGAACTTTTTTAACGGCAAGCCCAGCGTCCTGGTGGATAAGGGAGATATCAACCAGAAGGAATTAAAAAAACTGAGGATCACCATCAACGATCTGATGGAGCAGCTGCGCATCGGCAATACGCCGTCCATCTCAGACGTGGAATATGCCATAATGGAGTCCAACGGAGATCTTTCCATTATACCTAAGGCGGAGAAGAAGCCCTTAACGCCGGAGGATATGTCCCTGCCAAAGGAAAAGGAAATAATGCCGGTGGTGTTTATTTCCGATGGGATACTGTACCGAAAGAACATCCAAAAGGCAGGCTGGAACGAAAAGCAACTGGCGGATACCCTTTCTTCCCTGTCCATCAGCAACTACACCCAGGTTTTCCTGGCTTTCTGCGATGAGCAGTCAAAGCTGCATGTGTTCCTGACCAATAAAGAAAATACGGCTGCCAGGGAGGTGACTTCATGAGAGATCTGATCATTTCGATTTTATGTATGGTGATTTTGATCATACCCTGGACCATCTACGACAACTATTCTTCCAAAACCATCGACACCTACAAATCATCCATCCAGGAGCAGATCATTCCGGCCATCGAAGCTGATGACTGGGACCGCGCCGAAAAAAACTTCTCTCAGATAGAGGATGACTGGAAGAAGTATCAGAAGACCTCTGCCTTCTTCATCGACACCCAGTCCATCAACGAAGTGGACAGCATCATATCTAAAGTACACTACTATATCTCTCTTCACGATGCGTCCAATGCCGCCGGCGAGGCTGCTTATCTAAAAAACAGCTTCGACCTTCTCCACGAGAACGAATCGCCGTCTCTGGGAAACATACTTTAAATGTTTTTAAATTGTATTTTCCTGTCATTTCATGCTTTTTCTGTTGTACATGGTCCGGCTTTATGCTAGAATAATTTTTGCGTAGAGTAGGTATTGTGCGTGAAGTGTCATAAGATGGGATGTTGCTTATGAACGAAGGCTTTGCCGCGGTGCAATATCGCGTCCGCTACTACACGAAAGACCCGAGTTCAAAACTTCTGTCTCTTTAGTGTAGTTCATCTACGACTATAAGAGAAAGGAGTTTTTTTGATGCAGAAATTCGATACTAAAATGCTGGTTACCGCCGCCATACTCGTGGCCATGGCCATCATCCTGTCCCGCTTCTGCTCCATCAACGCATGGAACATCAAGATCGGATTCACTTTCGTTCCCATCGTTGTGGCAGCATACCTTTACGGACCTGTAGTTGCCGGCTTTGTCGCAGGAGTCGCCGATCTGCTGGGAGCGCTGCTCTTTCCCATCGGGCCTTATTTCCCGGGATTTACCTTGACGGCAGTATTGAGCGGCATTCTGTTCGGCATACTGCTCCATAAGAAGCAGACTGTAGTCCGCATCATAGCTGCGGTCAGCATCAATCAGCTGGTGCTGGGGCTTCTGGTGAATACCTTCTGGATATCCATCCTTTACGGTTCACCCTTTAGCGCCCTGTTCGCCGTACGAATAGTACAATGCGCAGTTTTGCTGCCGGTGGAATTCGTAGTGATCAGCGCCATCTGCAAAGTGTTTTCCAAATACGGAAGCAGAGTTCTGATCGGAAGCTGATGCAGAGCGAAAAAATCGCAAAAACCATAAAAGAGCAAGCTTGCCGGATACAATAGCAATTTTGCTCTTTTTTCATGCCCGGGATCCTCCGAATACTACCACTAAAATCCGTAGGCAGCCTTTACCTTTTCCATGCCTTCACCGATGATGGCGTTTGTCCTGTCGTAGGATGACTGGACCTGTGAGTTTATGCCGCTGAGCCCTGTTACCGACTCCAGATTGCCCATATCGTTGAGGGGCAGCACGTAATAAGTTGGTCCGCTGTTGGATTTATAGACCCATGTAGGAACGCACTCCGCTCCGGTAAGAGACACATCACCTTTTTTGTCTTTGGTGATTTCCAGGGAAACGATCAGCCCGTCCTCCGTGTGCCCCGTGGAAAGGGACACGAATTCTCTTCGCTGATTTGACAGCTGGTTCCCTACGGAAAAGGCACAGAACATGGTGTTCTCACCGTCGTCGCTGGTAAACACATCCACAGGCTGCACCACGTGGGGATGCCCGCCGATGATAGCATCCACGCCCATATCACACAGGCGCTGTGCCATCTCCCGCTGCCAGTCCGTTTCTTCCAGTTGATATTCATTTCCCCAGTGGAGATAGGCAATTATAAACTCAGCCCCATCCGCTTCCATGGCAGCTACGTTTTCTTCCATCTCCGCATAAAAAGCTTCTCTGTCATTGGGATCGAAAGAATTCAGATAAGGCGCAACGCTGCTGTCCATAGGATTCCCGTTGATGCCCTTTAAATCATCGGAACGCGGTGTCTCATACACGTAATTGACGAAGCCAATATCTATACCCTCTATCTCGTGGATCAGATACTTCTTCTCTTCATCGGAATGGCGCGCTCCCGTGTACAGGATCCCCTGCTCCGCCAAATACTGCGACGTCCTTAGAAATCCGCTGCTCCCGCTGTCATAGATGTGGTTGTTTGCCAGCAGCAACAGATCGGTTCCGTTTGCAGTCAGTGCGCTTGCCAGAGAGTCGGGCGATTTGAACATGGGATAGCCCGAATATCCTGCCTCTTTGCCGGGAAGCGTGGTTTCCAGATTTATGGTCATGAAATCATATGATTCATATAGATCTTTAACATATGTAAAGGCAGGTGAAAAGTCGTAATCTCCATCCTTTTTATAAGTAGACGACTTTAAAAAAGGACTGTGGATAATCACATCGCCTGCATTCCCTATGGTAATGGTACTCGCCTGTGTTTCTTCGGGAACAGCCGAAGCCGGCACAGCCTCCTGAGAAGGCATCAGCTTCACAAGTGCGAATATCCCCACTCCTGCCAGAACTACACAGATAGCCAGAAATACCGTAAGCCTGGCTATATTTATTCTTGTCTTTTTCCGTCTTCTTGCTCTATTGCCTGCTTTTTTTCTCATAATTCCTCACTGACCGCTTGTCCTCTATACCTTATATTATCAGTCTATCCTGTTTTTCATAAAAGTCAAGGAAGAATATTTCCCGCAGATATCTCCGTAAAAGCCATGCTCCCTGCCGCCTGCCATCACGGCTGTGACGCTGCAGTTGTTGCTGCATCCCCCGCAGCTTTTTTCGGAAAGGCAAATCTCCTTGTCTCCCGTTTCAAACCCCTTGAATCCGGTCCTGCCGCTGCTCTTTTCACGGGCAATGATGGCTGCTCCCATGGCTCCCATGATCTTGTGCTCTTTGGGCACCATCACTTCCTCTCCCAACAGCTCCTCAAACGCCTTTCGCATTCCCTTGTTGGCAGCTACACCGCCTTGAAAACAGATTTTAGGTTTGACCTTTTTCCCTTTTGCCACATTGGACATATAGGTCATGGCAAGCGCCCTGCACATTCCCGCCATGAGCGCATCCTCCCGGACGCCTGCCTGCTGCTTGTGTATCAGGTCGGATTCTGCAAAGACGGCACACCTTCCTGCGATCGTGGCGGATTCTTTCGCCGAAGCCGCCATATCCCCCAGCTCTTCTATGCTTACGCCCATTCGGGCCGCCTGCCTGTCGAGAAATGACCCCGTCCCCGCTGCGCATACCGTGTTCATGGCAAAGTCGGAGACCAGTCCGTCCTCCATAAGAATGATCTTGGAATCCTGACCACCTATCTCGATGACCGTGCGGATCTCCTCATCCATGGCAGCTACGGCTCTGGCATGGGCTGTTATCTCATTCTTTACCACATCCCCGCCGGCGATGGCAGATCCTAAATTCCTGCCGCTGCCCGTGACACCCACTCCGCCTACCTGAGATGACTCATAATCCTTCCCCAGAAGGCGCAGACCTTCCCTGACCGCCTCCGCAGGTCTGCTTCCCGTCTTCAGATACAGCGCTTTTTCTACCTTATTTTCATCATTGAGCACCACCAAATCCGTGCTTATGGAGCCTATGTCTATTCCCAGCCAGTACATTCTTCCTCCTCTCCAGCATATCTATGAACGCTTCCACCCTGGTTTCATACCCCGCTTGCCCACACATCTCGTCGTATATGAGATGTAAAATCCTCAGGTCGTCCTTCGTTTTCAGGTTTTCGCAAAATGACTTCGTCACGATCTCCGGCATGCAGCCGGAAGGCATTATCTTTATGATCCCATCAAATCCTTTACCATTGATGATCTCGGATACCGACTCTCTCCCGTATCCACCCACGCCGCAGGCAAGTCCCTTCTCTCTGCCCGTGTTTCGGGCTGTTCTCTCCGGGACAATGGCGCGTATCACCGTATTTCCGATCCACCAGGAGAGAGTCATCTGCCGTTTGATGCTGCAGCCCGCCTTCATCAGTTTTTCTTCCAGATATCCGTTGGCTTCACGCTCCATGCATGTGTAGATCTCTCCCGTGATCAAAACCTTGATGGGATCCGCCTGCTCTTTCCTCTCAAGACGCTCCATTTGCTTCCACCCATTCCCGATTATTCGGAAGCAGTCCTCGAAGGTCCCTGCAGCCTCTAGCTCCTCCTCCGTATCCCGCAGCAGCTTTACCGCCCGGTAAGGTTCTTTCAAGTAGCCCGCCTGCTTCAGCAGTTTTCCTTCCAGCCGGTCTATTTTTTTGACAAGTAAAAGGCACCTGCCTACTGCTCTCAGGATCTCTCCTGCGCCCGGAGCTTTTCCCTCAAAAACACTGCCAAGCCGCCTGAAAAATTCCTTTGCACCTATGGCAGAAGGTGTGTCCAGCAATATCCAGTCGTAACCGCATCCGGCGTTTGCCAGCACCTCCGTCAACAGCTGTCCGTATTCTCCCAGACGGCATGGTCCTGCCGTTGCCGCCATGATCCCCGTATCCGCTCCCTTTTCATGGGCACATAAAAAATTCCCCACCATGTATTTGAACGGGATGCACATCTCTTCCGGTGCGTATTCCGCACCCTTCTTTAAAATTTCACTGTCGTTTGCCGGGGGAACGACCATCGGGACATGCAGGGCTGTCAAAAGCTTTGGTATCACCAACCCTACCGTTCCGAAATGGGGAAAGGTCACCTTCATGAAGCCTTCCTCTTTTCCAGAAGATCGGCAAAGGCTTCGATCCTGGTCTCGTAGCCTGCCTCTCCTTTGTGCTCGTCCAGCTTCAGGACCATGATAGGGATATTTCTCACGTAATTTTTGAGCATCTCAATGATAAAGGCATCCGGCCCGCAGGAAAAAGAAGACAGATAGATGATCCCGTCTACCTCATCTCTGAGATGCAGCGCTGAACCGAATATCCTGATAAACGACTCCCAGAAAGGTTCTTTGATAAGGTTCACACCTTCCACCGCCAGCTCGCGCTCCGTCTGTGTCACTTCTCGCTCCGTGACCGCTTCGATCCCCAGCTCATCCAGCTTCTTCATGATCTGCCCATTGGAAAATTTATCGTATACGTTGTAGCAGTGCCCCGCCAGAAAAATGCGCCTCGTATTGGGCAGCACTATCTCGCCATCTGCAGGCGTCTCAGGCGAAAACTCCCACGCCGCTTCCACATGTGCGTATTTGCTGCCTGTCGCCACCTTCTTCTGGGCAGCGTATGCCCTTGTGAAGTTTTCCTCGAACTTCCCTCTTTTTATTTCCATCTGCCTGCACGCTTTCCACAGGCTTCGCCTGGTCCTTCCTTCGTTGTTGAAGTAAAGAGGGTCTGTTACCAGCAGCTTTCCTGCTTTCGGCACGCCAAGGGAAAGCTCAGGCACGCCCAGCAGCTTAGGGCACAGCCATCTGCCGCGAAAGTCCTTCATAAGCCTGGGGACGAATACGCGATCACAGGTCTCACACAGCGCTTCCAGCTGTCCTGTAAAAAGCTTGATGGGAAGGCAGGCTTCGTCTACGGTAAGCCGGCTTCCCCTCTCTAAAATCTCCTCGTTGTTTTCACCGCCCATGACGGTCTCAATGCTCGTCCCCTGAAACAGTGTCTTGAGGAACAGCATATAGTCGTAATAAAAAAATCCTCTGGCTATTCCCAGTCGCATAAAAAAACCTCCTGCCAAATCTATACAGCTATTCTTGACAAAAGGTTTTTTCTTTATTCTATGACTTTATACATGGATGCGGCGTCTTCTTTGCGGCAGGATTCAAGCAGCTGCGCCACCTCTACCGTCAGGCTTCCGTTGCCGAAGCTGATGTGGATTCTGTCTCCCACCTTCAGCTCCGTTCCCGGCTTGGCAGGCTTGTCGTTGATTGTGATCCGCCCCTGCTCGCATGCTTCCTTTGCCACGGTACGCCGCTTGATGATCCGTGAATTCTTTAAAAATTTATCGATTCGCATATTCCACCTTCTCGCTTGCAGCTCCCGCTCTCAGCGGTTGCGTTAAAAAAATAAGGGCAATCCTACCGGATTACCCTTTACTGTGTCAGGACTTATTTGTTCACTGCATCCTTTAAAGCTTTTCCTGCCTTGAATACAGGAGCCTTTGAAGCAGCAATCTTGATCACTTCGCCCGGCTTTCTAGGATTTCTTCCCTGTCTGGCTTTTCTCTGACGAACTTCAAAAGTTCCGAATCCGATCAGTTGAACCTTCTCGCCCTTAACCAATGCGCCCTCTACGCTTGATACGAAAGCGTTAACAGCAACCTCTGCGTCCTTCTTCGTAAAACCAGTCTTTTCTGCTACTGCAGCTACTAATTCAGCCTTATTCATTAATAAATCCTCCTTAAAATAATAACAAATAGTGTTTAACTATTATTTAGGCACAAGTAATGTATCATTAATCTCTGCCCTCGTGTCCTATTCTCCCATTTTTCAATGGGTTTGTCAAGTTCTTTCCTTGAAATTCCAACTTTTTTTTGCGGTTTTACCCCTTGGTTCTACCACAATTTCAGCTTGTCACAAAGAGCGACGATTTTCCTGCCTTTGGACAGATTGAGTATCTCTTCTCTCGTTACCGCCTTGGTCCGGAGGATCATCAGCCCGTATACACCCACTCCGAAGATGACCGCCAGAATAGTAGCAATACCGTTGCTGCCCAGCAGCAGGTATACACCTTGGTACACGAAATACACCAGTACTCCCATGACCACAGAAGAAATCAGCGGCTTGATCACCGTGGATGAAACGGCGAATTTCACACCTGTATAGCGTTTGAGAGCTATGAGATCCAGTACGGCAGCCACCAAATATGCGGATGCCGTTCCCACAGCTGCGCCGGCGACGTTGATTTCCGGAACTGCAGTCAATATCCAGGTGACTATGAATTTTACTACAACACCTATGAGCAGATTGACAACAGGCACCATCTGCTTACCTATACCCTGCAGCGCACCCGTCATGATCATGATAGACGCCAGGAAAATGAATCCGATAGACAGAGTCTGTAAACATGGCGCCGCACTTAAAGCGCTTGCCTTCTGTGTAGGGTACAGCAGCATCAAAACCGGTCCTGCCAGCGCGACCAGACCGGCAGCACACGGCAGCGCCAGGATCATCGTCATCCGCACGCCCAAGGAGATGTTCCTGTTTCGCTCCACATCGTTTCTCCTCTTATTGGCAGCCGATACAAGCGGCACCAAACTGAGGACGATTGCCTGCACCAGCACTTGAGGGAATGCCACCAGAGGCGATGCGAATCCTGACAATTGACCGTACAGCTCCTCCGACATGCTCTGATCCCAGCCGGACGCCAACAGCCTTGATGTGACTATCCCCGCATCAAGGAGATTCACGATAGGCATTATGGCAGATCCGATGGTTATGGGGATGGCGATCAGTGCAATCTGCTTCAGAATGTTTCCGGACGTTTCCCTCACATCCGTTCTGTCCCCTCTGATGCGGCTCTTGACCTGTTTTCTGGAGCGCATGTATATGATAAGCATTACCAGCAGCCCGCCTACGGCTCCCGTCGCTGCGCCCAAACAGCCGCCTGCCGCACCTCTTGCCTCATCGGTATAATTGGCTGCGATCCAAACATTGCTCATGAAGAACCACGCCAGAAACAATCCGCAGATAACTCTGAAAATCTGCTCTGCCACCTGGGAGATCGCCGTAGGCGACATCTCCTGCATTCCCTGGAAATACCCGCGATAAGATGCCATGATAGGAACCAGCAGCAGCGCCGGCGCCATGGACTTCATCGGCAGCGCAGAGCCCGGGTTGTTTATCATGACCGCAATAGCATCCGAGAAAAACAACACAAAGCACGCACCGAGCAATCCGATGAGTGCCATAAGAGTCCTTGAAAGCTTAAATACCCGCTCTGCCTCTCTGAACTGTCCGATAGCATACCGTTCCGACACCATCTTGGAAATGGCGATGGGTAGTCCGGCGGTTGCGAAAACCAACAGGAAATTATAGATATAATAGGCAGGCGCATAATTGGCCATGCCCACTGCCCCGATCATTCCCGCCAGAGGAAGCCTGAAAAATGCCCCCAGGAATTTTACCAGCAATCCCGCCGCTGCCAGAACAGCAGCCCCTTGTATCAAAGATTTTTTCGCCATTATATCAAAGCCTTTCGATTATTTTATCGGTCGCTTCCTGCGCCTTCCTGATCACCTGTTGGATGTCCAGCGTAGTATAGCTGCCGTTTTCGTACAAGATTTTCCCGTCAACCATAGTCATAAGCACATCGCTTCCCGACATAGAATACACCAGATTATTGATGAAACTGTGAACGGGATTCATGTTGGGAACGGAAATATCCACTAATATCAGATCCGCTTTGTTGCCTTCCTTTATGAGCCCGCAATCCTGCCTTCCCTGAGCTGCCGCACCTCCCAAGGTCGCCGCTCTCAGCACATCCTTAGGTGTGATCGCCGTGGGATCTGTCGACGCCGCCTTATTGCCGATGGCAAGCGTCTTCATTTCCTCGAAGAAGTTCAGGCTGTTATTGCTGGCGACGCTGTCTGTTCCGATGGCAAGCTTCACTCCCTGCTCCAACACATGGGCGGCATCGCAGATACCGCTTGCCAGCTTCATGTTGCTGACAGGATTGGTTGCCACCGTCACACCCTTGCTTCTGAATATTTCCAGGTCCTCGTCTTCCGAATACACGCAGTGGGCTGCGATTGCCGGAACATCAAAAATACCTGTTTTTTCAAGATATGCTGCCGGCGTCAAACCATGTCTCTTTTTACATTCCTCATGCTCCGATTTGGTTTCCGACACGTGGACATGCATCACCGTGTCCAGCCCGCGGGCATAATCTGCAAGCGCCCGCGCCGTCGCCTCATCGGAGGTGTATTCTGCGTGGAGACTCATATCCACCCGTATTCTTCCTCCTGCGCTCTTATGGAAATTCTCATAAAAACACTTCATTTCATCGAAGCTTTCCAGTTCTTCCGGCGGCGTACCTGCCGGGTTGGCTATGGATCTGGAGATATTCGCCTTGGCGCCCGTCACCTCTACCGCCCTCGCCATATCCTCACAGAAATAGTACATATCGCTGGTAGAAACGATACCGAATCTCAGAGATTCCGCCATGGCAAGCATAGTCCCCCAATATACCGCATCCCCATCCAGCTTAGCTTCAAATGGGAAAATCTTACGGTTGAGCCAATCCTGAAGCGTCAGGTTTTCTCCGTATCCACGCATCAATGTCATAGGTGAATGGGCGTGGGCGTTGTAAAATCCGCTCATCAGCAGCTTGCCCTTGCCGTCGTATACCCTGCCGAAGCTTCCTTCCGGCTCTTCTGCACCTATATATGTGATCCTGTCGCCTGTAACGGCAAGGAAGCGGTCAGTCTCCACTTCCAAGCGTTCATTGAGTATTGCAATGTTTTTAAACAGCATATTACGATCCTTCCTTCTCTACATCAACGGAGCTACCAACCGCAGCGCTCTTCCTGCGAATTTATGGATGATATTGTACTGCTGGCAATCTTTTAAAGTCATTTTTTCAGACTGCGCCAGCGTATTCTGGAAATCCATCTCAATGTCCGTCACCACCGGGTTTTTCCAGATATATGCCGCACATTCGAAGTGAAGATACAGGCTCCTGAAGTCCAGATTGATGGTCCCGACTACAGCCTTCTCATCGTCGCTGGTAAACACCTTGGCGTGGATGAAGCCCGGCGTGTACTCGTAAATTTCAACGCCCTCACGGATAAGCTCTTCGTAATAGGTCCTCGCCAACAGATAAGCGTACTTTTTATCGGGAATGTGTGGCAGGATTATCTTTACATCCACGCCACGTTGGGCGGCGAAGGTCAGCACATTTATGGTCTCCTCGTCCAGGATCAGATAGGGACTCATGATGTGAACGTAATCCTTGGCTCTGTTCAATATATCGAAATAGACCTTTTCACCCACTTCTTCGTGGTCGAAGGGACTGTCTCCGTAAGGCAGCACATATCCGCCGTTATGCATCCCCGTCTCATGTCCGCCTCCCGTGTAAAGGTACCGAGCGTACTTTTCCTTTACCTTCTCGTCTATATTCCACATCTGCAAAAACATAAGGGTGAAGCTGTCCGTAGCCTGCCCTTTGACCATGATGGCAGTATCCTTCCAGTGACCGAAGCGTTCTCTCCTGTTGATGTATTCATCCGCCAGGTTGACGCCGCCCGTAAATGCCGTATGACCGTCTATCACCAGGATCTTTCGGTGATCCCTGTTGTTCTGGTGGGTGGTAAGGAAAGGCTTCATAGGCGAAAACACTTTGC
>JAUNBU010000234.1:0-410 GCA_030526925.1 Bacillota bacterium
GGGTCAGGCGAAAGGCGCATATCATTCTTCAGAATTTGCAGGCGGCAGGAGAAGCGCCGGAGATGATCGTGGTCTTTGTCAACAGCGAAGTTAATCGTGAGGAAAGCACCAGAGGGATGAGCCGAAAGGAACGTATCAAGGTTTACGATAAGACCGGGGAAGACCTGATTTACAGCTTGATGCCTCATATCAACCGGCATTATTCTGTCTATCAGGACAAGAAGCATACGGCGCTGGCGGGCAATTCCATGGGCGGGCGGGAAGCCCTTTATACAGCCTTTACAAATCAGGGAAAATTTGATTATGTCGGGGCCTTTTCATCGGCCAATATCATCGACATTCCAGGGTGTGAAGATGATGTTCCGTTGGACGATTTTTTGGCCAGCGCATATAGAATCAAGGATTATATT
>JAUNBU010000234.1:420-2122 GCA_030526925.1 Bacillota bacterium
GGCGGCTTCCGAATGATCAGGCTCAATGTGGGGAAATCGGATCGGCGGTGCGGTGACGTGACCTACGCGGTTCACAAGCGGATGGAGGAAAAGAAAATCGACCACATTTTCTACGATATGCCCGGCGGCCACGAAACGAAGGTGTGGCAGCATGCGCTGTACAATTTTGGGAAGCGGCTGTTTCGGTAGGGAAAGCCTTTATCCCCTGTATTCCGTGCCCGTGGTTTACAGCCGAAGCCAGCTGGAAGCGCTGCTGCGGGAATGCAGAGGCGAATCGTGAGAAAATGCAGGATGGCAACGTAAAACCCAGTTGAAATAGTAGGCGCAATGTTTTTGAGAAAAAGACGGAGGGAATGTCTCCGGCGATGTCCTCGTAAGCGAGCTTACTGCGGATTACGCCTGCGGCATTCCCGCTACCCTTTTGCCCAAAACCTTGCTTTCACACGCGTGATCGTGGCTGCGCGTTGCCTCCAAAACCCGCTGGGTTGCCTGGGGTCATAAAATACTAAATTATGGAAAAAATGTATTGACGTGGAAATTATTGTGTGCTATGATTAGCCTATACAAAAAGGGATTCCTTTGGGAGGAGGCACACGATGAAGAGAATGAAGCGAGTCAAGAAAGCGAAGAAAACCTATCAGGACGGCATCTTCCGGACGCTGTTCAACGATGAAGAAAAACTGCTGGAGCTTTACAACGCGCTGTCCGGCAGCAATTATCCCAAGGGAACCAAGATCGAGATCATCACGCTGGAGGACTCCATCTTCGGCGATCTGAAAAACGACCTGGCCTTCATCATCGATGGGAAGCTGATCATCTTAATCGAGCATCAATCCACCATCAATCCCAATATGCCCGTCAGGATGTTCGTCTACCTGGCCAAGCAGTACGAGGAGCTGGTGTTTTCCAAGGGAATTTACAGCAAATACAGGGTCAAGCTGCCGGCCCCGGAGCTGTATGTCTTCTACAACGGCATGGAAGAGCAGCCTTTGGAGCAGGAATTGAAACTTTCTGATTCATTCGCGCAAAAATGTGGTAAAATAGCAGTAGAAGTGGTGGTCAGAGTGATCAACGTCAACTACGAGAAGGGCGCGGAGATTCTAAAGCGATGCCAGGCCTTGCAGCAGTACAGCCGGTTCATGTATCTGATCCGCAGGAAGCGCCAGGAGACGGGGGGATTTGCAGACCGCCATTGAGGAAAGTATCAGAGAATGCAGGAGAGAAGGGATTCTGACGGATTTCCTGCAGAGGAATGGCGGTGAGATCATGAGTTTCCTATACGATGCACTGACAAGGGAAGAATGCGAAGCCATCCGGGAAGATGACGGGTACAGGCGCGGTAAAGATGAAGGATTGGCAGAAGGCCAAAGGTTAGGCTTGGCCAAAGGTCAAAGGCTGGGACGCCTGGAGGGGATCGAGGCGCTGATTTTAGATAACCTGGAAGAAGGGAAGACGACGGAACAAATTCTCGAAAAGCTGATGAAACGATTTCAACTGAGCAGACGGGAAGCCACAGCATATCTCAAAAAACACAGGGATGCCTGAACCACGGAAAAAATATAATAGGGAGCAAAAGAGACAACATTTGTGTGCTGTCTTTTTTTGTTTTTTTCGATGGGTGTGATTTTGACCGGGTTTTTGATGATTCTGTTTTTTGACCGGGTTGACAACAGGGCGGGAAAGGTGTATGATACTTAATAAG
>JAUNBU010000235.1 GCA_030526925.1 Bacillota bacterium
AATTTGATTTTGATATGTTATCTTAATGATCGATTGAATTTGTGTTTCACAGAAGTCATTCAAAAGGTTTCAATGATGAAACGAAATTCAAAGTATGAAATTAATAGCATGTAAATATCATTGAAATTTCAACGTGATGATGCGCTAAAAAAGTTGGCATGGTTTATGCGTTTAATAAATTGCAGTTGTACTACAAACAAACTTAATTAGGGAGGACAGAAAAATGATTTTCAAATTGAACGAAGAACAGCTGGCAAACCAGGAGAGATACCGCAAGTTTGCGGAAGAAGAAGTGGCGCCATTGGCAAGGAAGATGGATGAAGAAGAGAAATTCGACCTGGAGCTTCTGGCAAAGCTGCAGAAGGAAGGCTTCATGGGCATCCCGTATGCCAAGGAATACGGCGGCGTAGGCGGCACCTACCTTGATTATGCTCTGTGCGTAGAAGAGCTTTCAAAGAAAGACGGCAGCACCGGAGTAACCGTATCCGTACATACATCCCTTTGCTGCTCCTGCATCGATTCCTTCGGTACAGAAGAGCAAAAGCAGAAGTTCCTTAGACCTCTGGTAGACGGTACGTCCACAGGCTGCTTCGGACTGACAGAACCTAACGCAGGCTCGGATGCAGCAGGCCAGCAGACAGAAGCAGTATATGATGCAGCAGCAGATGAGTATGTGATCAATGGAAGTAAGATATTCACTACCAATGCAGAGTTCTCAGATATCTTCGTGGTATTCGCCATGACGGATAAGTCGGTAGGGACTAAGGGCATCTCAGCCTTCGTCATCACCAAAGACATGCCGGGAGTGACTGTAAGCGAGAGCATCCAGAGAATGGGGATCAGAGCAGCATCCAACTGCGAGGTATTCTATAAGAACGTGAGAGTACCTGCAGCCAACAGACTGAGTGAAGAAGGCAAAGGATTCAAGATCGCCATGAAAGCGCTGGACGGCGGCAGGATAGGCATTGCAGCTCAGGCAGTAGGCATCGCTCAGGGAGCACTTGATATCGCTTTGGAATATGTGAAGAAGAGAGAACAGTTTGGAAGACCGATCTCAGCATTCCAGACCACCCAGTTCAAGCTGGCAGACATGCAGACCAAGGTGGATGCGGCAAGGCTGATGGTATACAGAGCAGCTACCACCAAGGATGACGGAGAAGTATATGGACCTCAGGCAGCCATGGCCAAGCTGATGGCATCTGATGTAGCCAACTATGTATGCAGAGAAGCAGTACAGCTGATGGGCGGATATGGATACTGCAGAGAATATGAAGCAGAGAGGTTCTTGAGAGACGCCAAGATCACGGAGATCTACGAAGGTACATCGGAAGTGATGAAGATGGTAGTTTCAGGAGCCATGAAGGTGAAGTAGAGCTGTGGACAAAGGCAGGAAGAAAGAGAAGCTGGATGTGCGAAGCACAGGGGTCTATGCAGCAGTATGTGCGATCATGGAGAAGATGGAAGAGATAGGCATCATAGGGAAGAATAATATGTCCTCCGATGACCTTGATACCATCGGAAAGAAACACCATACGGTACATTGGAAGGAGAAGACGGACATCACCAAAGCCAGAGTGCTGGTATCGGGAGGCAGAGGGATAGGATCAGCTGACTTCTACGATGAACTGCAGAAGCTGGCAGAGCTTTTGGGAGGAGAAGTATCATCTTCAAGAGCCAATGTGGTGGCAGGATGGATAGACAGCGCCAGGCAGGTAGGTAACACAGGAAACAGAGTGACACCGGAGCTATATCTGGCGTGTGGGATATCGGGAACGGACCAGCACAAGGCGGGGATGGATGGAGCCAAGTGCATCATAGCCATCAACAGCAGTCCTACAGCGCCCATGTTCAATATCGCTGATTTGAGTGTCATAGGGAATGTGAAGATCATAGTACCGGAACTGATAGATGCACTGAAGCGATATAAAGTCAGAGAATGTCATTAAAAAAGTCTATTTTTATAGGGTGAAGTTGATGAGAAGACTTCACCCTTTCAGGAGGAAAGGTTATGAGCAAACAACAAAAAACTACAAATTTTGTTGATGTAGGTGACCACGGGATAAAGAAGCATGATATCGGAGTTTGGACGGTCGTTTTCATGATATTTTGCCTCTGTGC
>JAUNBU010000046.1:0-9201 GCA_030526925.1 Bacillota bacterium
GCGGAGACGTGATCTTTCAGGCCGACGAGAATTTGCGTACCCTGATGGATTTCAGATATAAGCGAAAATACGAAGCCGAAAACGGTCAGGACGGCATGAAGAAAAAGAGGTACGGCAAGAATGGAGAAGACCTGATCATCAAGGTTCCCGTAGGTACTGTAGTGCTGGATGAAGAATCGGGTCTTGTGATGCAGGATCTGACGGAACACGGCCAGTCCTTTGTGGCAGCCAAAGGCGGCAAGGGCGGTAAGGGTAATGTAAAGTACACAACTTCTACACGTCAGGCGCCTAACTTCGCAGAGGCGGGAGGCTTTGCAAAGGAACGTAACGTGATCCTGGAGATGAAGCTTATCGCAGACGTAGGGCTGGTAGGCTTTCCAAACGTGGGAAAATCCACGTTGCTTTCGGTGGCAACAAGCGCCAGACCGAAGATCGCCAACTACCACTTTACCACCATCGATCCTAACCTGGGTGTGGTGAAGATATCCAATACGGATTTTGTAATGGCAGACATCGCAGGCATCATCGAAGGAGCTCATGAGGGAGCCGGGCTGGGACATAAATTCCTGAAGCACATCGAACGGACCAAGGTTTTGATCCACGTGGTAGATGTCTCGGGAAGCGAAGGCAGAGAGCCTATAGAAGACTTTGATAAGATAAACAAGGAGCTGGAGCAGTACAGCCCTAAGCTGATGAAAAAGCCGCAGATCGTAGCGGCCAACAAGATCGATCTGATAAGCGAAGAGGACCCAAAGTATGTTGAGTTCAAGGAATACGTGGAAGCAAAGGGATATAAGGTGTTTCCTATGTCGGCTCCTATCAACATCGGCGTCAAGGAGATTTTGCAGGAGGCGGCAAACCAGCTGCAGCAGCTGCTGTTAGAACCGGCAGAAGAGGAAGAATATCAGATGTTCGACTTCGAAGCGGATGAGCAGGATCCGGACTACAGAACGGTGAGCGTTAAGAGGGACGGCAGCGACTACCTTTTGGAAGGAAAGCAGCTTCTGAAGATTTTCAACTCCACCAATTTCAACGATTCGGGATCCCTGAGATACCTCTATAAATACATCGAAAAAAGCGGAGCCCTTGACAAACTGAAGGAAATGGGTATTGAGGACGGCGATGTGATCAAGATCCAGGATTTCGAGTTTGAGTACTTCGATGAGGATTACGATTTCTAGATACACGAGGATTTAATAGATAGCAGAATGATGGGAGGAGTCGCACAATCATATCCGCTGTTCGGCAGGAAGGCGAAATTCAGAAGGCGAATTTCGCCTTCTTTTTTTGTGATCGCCCCATATACATAGTAAGGGGAGGTACAAGGTATGCGTGCGAAACTACTTAAACAAGCAGGGATCTGTGTTCTCATCGCATTGGCGCTGCTGATTTCCAAGAATTCAAATATCGGTATCCTGGAGCAGGGAGCAGATACGGTGCTGGCGCAAATGTCGGTCAACTACACGGCAGAGGATATCAAGGAGGGGGCACAGAGAGGCGTGGCAGCGGTAGCATCCCTCCCCGGCAAAGTCAATACAGCCGTCAGCGTCATGACCGGAACGTCATCATATGGGGATCCCATAGATGAAGAATTTGACGGAGATGAGGCTACCATCTATGCTGTGGGCGCAGGACAGGTGACGGCAGTTGGAGAAAACGAGGAGATCGGCAAGTACATCAGGATCACCCACGGCAGCGACGGGGAAAGCCTTTACGGCAATTTGAAGAAGACCTATGTAGAGGTGCCATCCAAGGTAAAAAAAGGCCAGATCATCGGTATATATGAGAAGTCGGATACAGCTGAATTTTATTACTCCTTCAGGGAATTTAACTGAGCAACATGCCGAAAATATGTTACAATAGACAATGTGACTGAAGACCGAAAATGAAAAGCCAAATAAAAATCCATAAGACAGAGGACAAGCCAATGAAACACCCCACAAGAGAAGAATGTGAAAGACTTTTAGAAGAATATGGAACTCCGGAGCATGTAAAGGGGCACTGCAGGGCAGTCGCCGCAACAGGATATGCCATAGGACAGGCCCTCAATGAAAAGGGATTTCACCTGGACCTGGAATTGATATTAGCATCCGGATTGCTCCACGATATAGCCAGGGTGGAGGACAAGCACTGGGAAGTGGGGGCTGAGCTTGCAGAGAAGCTGGGATACCGGGCAGAGAGTGAGATCATTAAGGTCCACATGACATATTCTCCATTTTCCAAATTGGAAAATATTACAGAAACGGACCTGGTATGCCTGGGAGACAGGCTGGTGAAAGAAGACGAGTATGTGGGTCTTGACAGCAGGATAAACTACGTCATCAACAAAGCCAGACGAAACGGACACCCGGAGGCAAAGCCTTACATTTTGAAGAAGAAGCGAGATGCCAGAAGGTTTATGGATGAGATAGAAGCAGTCATCGGAACCACCATCGACCGGCTGATGAGAGACACAGATACGGACCACTTAACAGACATATACCATACGGAGGAGAAGATAAAAGCCCATGATGAAACTAGATAAAGACCTGGAAAAGCTTTTAAAAAGGGCTGAAAAGCCTGCTCGCTACATCGGCGGGGAGGTCAACAGCGTGATCAAAGACCCGGAAACAGTTGACGTGCGGGTCGGCTTCGCCTTTCCGGACACCTACGAGATCGGCATGTCCTACATGGGGCTGCAGATCCTGTATCACATCTTAAACAGCAACGACCGCATCTACTGCGAGCGTGTCTTCGCCCCTGCCCCGGATATGGAAGGGCTGATGCGGGAAGATGGCAGACAGCTCTTTACCCTGGAGACCTTTACGCCTGTGAAGGAACTGGACATCCTGGGATTCACTTTGCAGTACGAGCTTTCCTTTACCAACGTGCTGAACATGCTTGATCTGGCAGGCATCCCTATCCGCAGCAAAGAGCGGGCAGAGGATGATCCGGTGGTCCTTGCCGGAGGTCCCTGCGCCTTCAATCCGGAGCCGCTGGCGGAATTTATCGACGCCTTTCTCGTCGGCGACGGCGAAGAACTGCTGGAGCAGGTGTGCCTCGCCAGGAAAGGCTGCGACTCCAAAGAAGAATTTTTAAAGAAAATATGCAAAATGGACGGCGTCTACGTGCCGAAATTCTATGAGCCGGTCTACAAAGAGGACGGAACCATAGATCATATCAAAAAACTTTACGAAGATGCGCCGGATCGTGTAAAGCGGGCTGTTTTGCAGGATCTGGATAAGGCTGAATTCCCGGTGAACAACATCGTCCCATTTATCGATACGGTCCACGACCGCTCGGTGGTGGAGACCTTCCGGGGCTGCACCAGAGGGTGTCGCTTCTGTCAGGCAGGAATGATCTACAGACCTGTAAGGGAGCGAAAGAAGGAAACCATCAAGAGCCTTGCCCAGCGGCAGCTGGCCAATACAGGTCACGAAGAGCTTTCCCTGCTTTCCCTTTCCACCAGCGACTACTCACGCTTCGAAGAGCTGGCGACGGAGCTGATGGAGCTTTGCAAGGAGCAGAACGTAGCCCTTTCCCTGCCGTCCCTCAGACTGGATTCCTTCTCATTTAAGGTGCTGCAGGAAATACAGAAATACAGGAAATCCGGACTGACATTTGCGCCGGAGGCGGGCAGCCAGAGGCTTCGCGACATCATCAATAAGAACATTACAGAGGAAAACATATATAGCTCCGTGGAGCAGGCCATCCGGCTGGGGTGGGAGACCATCAAGTTGTACTTCATGGCGGGTCTTCCGGGTGAAACAGAAGAAGATTTAGCAGGGATCGCAGAGATCGCCAGGAATATCATGGACATCAACTTCAAGATTAGGGGACGAAAGGGCGGCAGGTTTCGTGTCACCGTCAGTGTCTCCAACTTCGTGCCTAAGGCTCACACGCCGTTTCAGTGGGAGCCACAGAACAGGCCGGAACAGTTTATCGAAAAACATGATTTTCTGTCCGGGAAGCTGAGGATCAAGGGCGTGACATTCAATTACCACGAAACGGAGACCAGCAACCTGGAGGCGGTATTTGCCAGGGGAGACAGGCGCATCTGTGATCTTCTGGAAAGGGCATTCAGGCTGGGCTGCAAGTTTGACGGTTGGAGCGAGCACTTCAATCATGAGCTGTGGCAGCAGGCTTTCGAAGAGACGGGGATCGAGGCGGACTTTTACAACTACAGGCGGCGCGACTACGACGAAATACTGCCTTGGGACATCATCGATCCGCTGATCACAAAGGAGTTTTTGATAGGAGAAAACGAGAAAGCCAAGGCGGCGCAGGTGACGGCAGACTGCAGGCAGGGCTGCGCCGGATGCGGCATCAACAGGTATGCGGAGTGCTTCCGGGGCGCAGAGCTTAAGATATCCGGAAAATCAGCACCTGATCCCGACCTGAGACGGTCGGTGGACGGACTCGGAAGTAACCAGAAGCAGGAAGGAGGGGCGTGATGTTTCAATACGTGATACGGTTTTCCAAGACGGGGACCATTTGCTATACCTCTCATCTGGATCTGATGCGGATGTTCAAGCGAGCCTTCAAACGGGCAGGCATCAAGCTGGCATATTCGCAAGGATTCAACCCCCATCCGAAAATGGGATTCGCCCAGCCCTTGTCCTTGGGATACTGGGGGCTGAAGGAGCTGATGGAGTTTGAGACAACGGAGGATCATGAACCGTCAGCTTTGCTAAAGGGCTTGAAGGAGCAAATGCCGGAGGGCATCGAGCTGGTGGAATGCAGACGTCTGGAAGGGATCCGAAAGACTTTGGCGGCGGAGACGGTTTCCGCAGAGTATATTGTCGCTATTCCGTTGGAAAGGCCTTTGGAGCAGACGGGAGAGCAGATGAAGGAAGCTTATCTGAGTTGTGAGAAGATATCCGCATGGAAGCGACAGAAGAAAAAGAAGGATTTGAAAGAGATCGACATCAAGCCCATGATCCGGGAGATTACCTTTACTCCGGAGGAAGAGACGCTGTTCATTACTGCGGTGCTGGATTCGGGCAGCGTTTCCAATTTGAGCCCGG
Organism: Bacillota bacterium; assembly: GCA_030526925.1. Lineage (GTDB taxonomy): Bacteria > Bacillota > Clostridia > Peptostreptococcales > Anaerovoracaceae > Lentihominibacter. The sequence goes on from JAUNBU010000046.1 coordinate 5,007, forward strand.
AGCTGGTGATCGCAACGGTACAGGAGCTGTTTCATATCCGGGCGGACCGGAGCGAGGTCGAAGTCATGCGAAGGGAGATAGGATTCAATCCGGGCGTGATGGAGTGAAGAAATCATGACAGTAAAAGAGGAGATAGAGGTTTAGGAGCAATAAAAACACAAAAAAACCAAAAAATGTAATAAAAAGGTATTGACAAACATTTCCTTAAAATGTAATATAATGTAAACATTTTAAGGAGGTGTTTCATATGATGAGATTAGTAGAGCGTATCAGGGAACTGGTCAGAAGTAATGAGAAGCTGGATGGCTTTCTCAGAGAGAACAGGGATATGCTCACGAAAGTAGCAGCAGTTGCGGCGGTGATTGTTGTTGCTTTTTTTGTTTTTGCACTTAAAGGAGGGGGTGAGGAGGCGGCAGAATCGGAAGCCATCCCGGAGTCCACAGAACCTGTCACGGCAACCGTTTTCGTGGACATAGGAGGGGCTGTCCAAAATCCCATGGTAGCCGAATTGGAGGAGGGAAGCCGGGTCGAAGATGCCATCGAAGCGGCAGGAGGGCTTACGGAGGATGCTGACCTGACTGAAATCAACCGGGCGGCATTTGTCAACGACGGGGATAAGATATTTATTCCGGAGATGATCCCGGAAGGGGAAGCCGGCGCCGGAGCTTCCGGAGGAAGCAGCGGTATCTATGCAGACGGGAAGATAAATATCAATACGGCAGATTCCACCCAGCTGCAGGAGATCACCGGGGTCGGTCCGGTGACAGCTGAGAGGATCATCAGTTACCGGGAGGAAAACGGCAGGTTCACTGCCATCGAGGACATTAAGAACGTATCGGGGATAGGAGAAAAGAACTTTGAGAAGATGAAGAACGAAATCAGAGTATAAGAAAACATGGATCAAGAGAAAAGGGGTAAGAAATATGACGAAAAGAAATTTTATGAAACGATGTACAGTGGCAGTCACTGTGTTGGCAATTTTCGCAACCGGAATTTTTTGGAGCGGAGGGCAGAAGGATCCTATAACACAAAGTGCAGAAGCGCTCAGCACAGGAAACATTGTCAACGTAACATATGAAGGGCATTTGAAGGGTGTAGAAAACAAGCATTATACGGCAGCAAGCAACGGCAGCGTTTTGTTTTACAATGCGGATGGAAGCACCTATACAGAGGTACATACGGAGCATCCAACCTATAGGAGAGAATACATTATTTTGACGGATGTCAATACGGGCGAACAGGATAGGGGTTACTGCATCGAATATGCAGCAGAGGTTAAAAAGGGTAACTCCTACGCAGCCAATCAATATCTTCAGGATACAACCTATTTTAACAATTTGCCGGAAGACGTGAAAAAACTAATGCTGGCTTCCATATATTTCGGACGGAACGGAATCAATCCGGTCCCCGTATCGGGAGCCAATGATGAGGATTTTTATTTTGCTACCCAGATGATGATCTGGGAAGTTCAGCAGCAGCTTCGTGTGTTCGAAAGGGACAGCGAAGGGCGAGTGACAGGCACTAAACGAGTGGATGCTCATGGAATGCCAAACTATCAATTCTACAATTTGCTGAAGGGGAGAGCCGCCGAAAAATGCTATAACTACCTGGTGAGCAAATTCAACGAGCATTTTGTGGTTCCGGACTTCATCGGAGAAACGGCAGCTCAGGCGAAGCCGATTACCATGAAGTACAGGATGGAGACCCGGGATTGGAAGGCTACGGTAAGCGACAGCAGGAACAGCAGTTTTAAAATGGTGTGGGGCAGCAAGGATATCAGTCATACCCAAAGCGGCAGCAGCCACAGCTTTTCCACGGACAAAGCCGTTGCCGACGGTACGACACTGAAGGTAAAGCGAACTACGGCAGGAGGCTCTGCTGCGGAGAACCTGTTGATCTGGCACAATCAAGTAGACGCCAGTCATCAAGTGATGTCAACGGGTTCAGCATCACCGCCGGAGTTTTACATCAAATTAAAGACGGATATCCCGGCAGAGGTGACCGTCGAAAAGAAAGATACGGAAACAGGCAAACCGGTCCTTTTGGTAGGGACCCAGTACAAGATCAAATCGGTGGAGCTGAATAAGTACGTGTCGGAGGGTATGAAAAACGATGAAGGTGACATCTACGTCACCAACAGAGACGGACAGATCGTGGTAGGTGAGAAATTTCAGGCGGGAGATTTCCTGTTGGAAGAAGTGAAGGCGCCGAAGGGCTATGTGGTAGAGACACAGCCGCAGGAGTTTCACGTAGATGGGAAAACAGCCCAAATCACCGTATCCCAGTCAGACATGCCACAGAAGGGCATTATCACCATCAAGAAAATCGGAGAGTATCGTCACCACGACAAGTGGGAAGATATCCGGGAAAAGGTCATGGGCGGTATTGACTTTGATGTAATTGCTCTCGCCGATATCATTACGCCGGATGGAACGCTGCGAGCGAAGAAGGGCGAGGTAGTGGATACGGTACGGACCGATTTTAACGGCAATGTGAGCACGAAGGAGCTTTACCTCGGTCCCTACAACATCGTAGAGAAGGACGCCCCTGTAGAGTACCGCATATCGGAAGCGATCAATGTGGCGCTGGTCTATGAGGGACAGGATATCGCAGTAACGGAGAAAAAGATCAATATACTGAACCGCCTGAAGCGCGACACCGATGCATTTGGCTCTACGCCGAAGACGGGGGACGATACGGGTGTCAATACGGCAATCATAACATTGCTTCTGTCGCTGACCCTGATCGCAGTATCATCCGTGTTCTTTGCATTGAAAAGGGAAGATTGATGTCCGCTCAGAAGCGCTTTAAGAAAAGGGGAAGAATATGAAGAATCTTGGGATCGTAAGGACGATGGACCAGTTTGGCCGAATAGTGATGCCAAAGGAATTGAGGGATAAGATGCATATCGAGATGGGCGATGAGATAGAGGTCCGCCTGAAAGGAGAGTATATCGTTTTGGAGAAGAAATTCAGGCACTGCACATTGTGCGGCAGCGAATCACACGTTAAATTCTACAGGAACAAAGGAATCTGCGCAGACTGTATTTTGAAACTGAAGTCGTTGAGCTGATTTAAGAAAGGGAAACACTATGTCTGAAGATCAGAAAAGAGATGCTGAACTTGTTGGAGTGCATCAAGAAATATTGGCGTCAGAAAAAATACGAGATCTAATTCATGTAGTGCGCGACTATCATGTTATGTTAGATTGCGATTTAGCAAAGATGTACGGGGTTGAAACAAGGGCCATAAATCAGGCGGTAAAAAGGAATATAGACAGATTTCCAGAAAATTTTTGTTTTCAACTTACAGATTTTGAGTACCAGAACTTGAAATCACAATTTGTGATTTCAAGTTCTGAGGAAGAAGGCGCACATGGAGGGCGAAGAAAACTACCCCATGTTTTTTCGGAACAAGGCATTGCCATGTTGTCAGCAGTGTTACGAAGTGAGACCGCTATAAAGGTAAGTATTCGTATTATGGAAACTTTCATTGAAATGCGTAGATATATGGCAGGTAATAATTTGATGATTGCTAGAATCAATCAAGTGGAATTAAAGCATTTCGAGTTTCAAAAGAAAACAGAAGAGCGCTTTGAAAAAATTTTTGACTGCATGGCAGGTCGTGAGGAAGTTACACAAAAATATTTTTTGATGGGCAAATTTATGATGCTTTTAGTTTATTAGTGGATTTAATGGCGAGTGCAAAAAAGTCAATTGTTTTGATTGATAACTATGTGGATGTAAAAACCTTAAATATTCTTGTCAAGAAAAACCCGTGTGTATCTGTTTGTATTTATACAGAAAAGCACACGAAATTAACGGACGATGACATTGAAAATTTTAATAAGCAATATCCAAATCTAAAAGTAAAGTATACAGGAGCGTTTCATGATCGTTTTCTTATTTTGGATGAGAATAAAGCGTATCATATTGGCGCATCATTAAAGGATGCAGGGAAAAAATGTTTTGCAATTAATTTGTTTAAAGACGATGCAACTGCAAAAATTATTTTACAAAGATTGAAATCGGAAACAGGCCAAGTATAAGATAGTTGAGTAAGCAGAAGAAAAGAAAGGGTATGCGTTTGCAGGCACATACTTGAGAGAGCTGGAGAAATCCGGCTTTCTTGCATTTTACGCATCTTTCTTTATTTATAACTTAAACTCCTAGGCTATCTACTATAATGGCTTCTTA
>JAUNBU010000046.1:9301-12104 GCA_030526925.1 Bacillota bacterium
TTCATCAATCGTATATGGAGAGCTGATGGATCGATTCATGGCAATGAAGGTTTAGGGAGAAAAGGGTAAAAGGAACAAAAAATAATGGGATTTTGCAATAAAAACAGCATCCCGTGGAGTCCGGCTCAACGGCCTTTTGCTTCCGGCATGCTGTTTTATTTTTGTCTGTGGGCGGTCATGCCTTCGCAGAGGCTATAATCCGTTCCAGTGTTTCTTGATGCAGTCGAAGGTTTCTTCGCTGATGTAGTGCTCGATCTTGCAGGCGTCCTCACGTGCGGTATCTTCGGAAACCCCCAGCTTGATGAACATCTGGCTGAGGATGGTATGACGCTCGTAGATGGATTCGGCGATTCCCTTGCCGTCGTCGGTGAGTGAGATGTGCCCGTCTTCGTCACGGGTAATATATCCGTTGGTTTCCAGCTGCTTCATGGCAACGCTGACGCTGGGCTTGGAAAAGTCCAGATACTTGACGATATCGATGGCGCGGACATTTCCTTTTTCTTTTTTTAATATCAGTATCGCTTCCAGATAATTTTCTGCGGATTCAAGTATTTTCATTTGTGACCTCCTGTAGGCTCTGTTAAAGACAACTACCTTATGGCGGCTTCCAGAGCCAGCTTCATCATATCGGTAAAGGAATTTTGCCGTTCTTCTGCAGTCGCACGCTCTCCCGTTACGAAGTGGTCGCTGATGGTCATGATGGCGAGAGCATTGACCCTGTGGTAGGCAGCGTTCATGTAAAGGGCTGCCGCTTCCATCTCTACGGCCAGCACATCCATGGCTGCCCAACGCTTCCACCAGTCTTCTTTAACTTCGTAGAAAGCGTCGCATGAAACGATGTTGCCTGCCTTTAAAGGAATATTCAATTCTTTCGATGCATCTCGCAGCGCAAGCAGCAGCTTGTAGCTGGCACAAGGGGCGTAGTTCCCCGGTACATCGAAGGTATGGACGTAGTTGGAGTCGGTGGAGGCTGCCATTCCCACCACGATGTCTCTAAGTTTGATCCGCTCATGGAAAGAGCCTGCAGTACCCACACGGATCAGATTCTGTACGCCGTATTCGGTGATCAGCTCCCAGGAGTATATGCCCATAGAAGGCATACCCATACCGGTTCCCTGAACTGAGATGGGAACGCCTCTGTATGTCCCAGTGTATCCCAGCATGCCACGGATTTCGTTGTAGCAGCGGGGATTTTCCAGATAATTCTCTGCGATGAATTTAGCCCGCAGCGGGTCTCCCGGCAGCAGGATGGACGGTGCGATATCGTTTTTGTTGGCCGCATTGATATGTGTGCTCATAAGAAAGTGTCCTTTCGTCGTGTTTTATGTCGTGTTTCCTAATGTTTCCACGATTAGTATACCACAGAGGTGGATTTTATAAAACAGATAAAATTACTGCTCTTAATTTATATTGATTGTAAAGTATAAATATGTTAAAATCTATCATACGGTCGTTGGTTCGCAGGGAAATCATATGTGGTATGGAATATTAGGAATCATCGCTTTCGTTTTGTATTTCCTCTACGATATAAATTCGGTGCGGTGGAAAAACAGAATATTGAACTGCAGTTTCTTTCTGGGGACCGCCATGCTGGTGATCGCCACCGCAGGGATCATCCTCGTTTCACGGGGAGATGAGCGTCTGATACCTATGGCGGATTTCGGAGCGAATCTGATGACGGCGCTGGTTTTGGCGCTGGGGCTGGCGTTCGCAGCATTGCTGGTATATACGTTGTTCTTCGCTATTCCTTTTGAAGCGACGTACGTTAAAAATATGAATAATTGTCCGATGGTGTATAAGAATGGGGTATATGCACTGTGCAGGCATCCCGGAGTCCTCTGGTTTGTGGGATTGTTTGTCTGTTTGGGAATGGAGTTCTCTAGCACGCTTGTCGTGTCATTCGGAACTCTTTTTTGTTTGCTAGATGTAGCTTATGTGATATTTCAGGACAGGTGGACCTTTATGAAGACCTTTGAGGATTACCGGGAATACAAAACGGAAACGCCATTTCTCATTCCTACCAAAGCAAGTATCAAGAAGTGTCTGAAGTCCATGAAAGGGTAGAACAGTATTATGAGATTTGAGGAAAAGCTAAAAAACAGAACCGCAGAACAGATTTGGCAGGAATACTGCGGATTTCTCGACCTTGATATGGCAGGGTATATGAATATACAGAACAGGCTCATGAGCGAACAGTTTACCCTTTGGAAAGATTCCAAGTTGGGGCAGAAGCTGCTTGGGGACAAGGAGATAGGAAGTATCGATGAATTCCGAAAGACATTTCCTCTCACCACCTACGATGATTACGCCGAGATACTCCTGCAGAAGCGGAGCGATATGCTCCCTGCTGAACCGGTAGTCTGGATCCAAACCACCTGGGAGGGCGGGATGCATCCTATCAAAATGGCGCCGTACAGCAGCAGTATGCTCGATACATATAAGCGTAATATTTTGGCATGCATGATCCTGGGACTTTGCAGCGAGAAGGGCAAGGTCAATGTAAAGCCGGGCGGGACCTTTCTGTACGGGCTTGCGGCGTTGCCTTATGCTACGGGGCTTTTCCCGAGGGCTTTAAGCGATGAGCTTCATGTCAACTTCCTGCCTCCCGTGGAGGAAGCGGAAAAGCTTTCCTTCAGCGAACGAAATAAGAAGGGCTTTAAAATGGGGCTCAAAAGCGACATCGATTATTTCTTCGGAATGGGCAGCGTTGCCTATTTCGTAAGCACCAGCCTGAACAAGCTGGCTTCGGGATCATCGGGCGGCAAGAAACATTCCATATCGCCTAGGATAGCTCTAAAATATT
>JAUNBU010000236.1 GCA_030526925.1 Bacillota bacterium
TTATGTCCAGATTAAACTGTTCGGATTTCCTTACAAGGACTATTTTAGTCCAGATTAAACTGTTCGGATTCCTTGACACTCTTTTTCCTTTTTCCCCGAATCCGCATGTCTAATCGACTTCCTCTTCCAGCCCATACTTATGGAGTTTTTCATAAAGGCTGGTCCTGCTTATTTTCAGTTCCTTTGCCACGGCCGATTTATTCCCGTTATTGGCGAGGATGGTTTCCACCAGAATCTTTTTCTCGATCTGTTCCATATACTCCTTCAGCGACATGTTATGAAGATGCTGGCTCCTGCCGGTGATATGTTTGGGAAGGTGCTGCAGGTCGATCACCTTCTCGCCATCCAGGAAGTTGGCAGCCCGCTCTATGACATGCTCCAGTTCCCGCACATTGCCGGGCCAGTCGTGTCGCATGAAAGCTTTCATGGCGTTGGCAGAGATTCCAGTGATTTCAATTCCATACAGCTCCTCACATTTCCTGATCAAATGGAAGCTGAGACTTGGAATGTCTTCCTTTCGCTCCCGAAGAGGCGGCACCTTGATATGGATAACATTGAGGCGGAAATAAAGATCCTCACGGAAAAGGCCTGCGCTTCTCATGCTCTTAAGGTCTTTATTGGTCGCCGCCACGATCCTGATGTCGATGGGTTCCTTTTGATAGGAGCCCACTTTCTGGATCGCTCTCTCCTGAAGGACACGCAGTATCTTTGCCTGCATGTTGATGGGAAGATCACCGATTTCGTCGAGGAACAGTGTCCCGCCATGGGCAGCCTGAAAAACGCCCATCTTGCCGCCCTTTCTTGCTCCTGTAAAGGCCCCTTCTTCGTACCCGAAAAACTCCGACTCCAGCAATTCTCCCGGTATTGCCGCGCAGTTGACGCTGATGAAGGGCCCCGACCTGCGTTCACTTTCCAAATGGAAGGCGTGAGCAAAAAGCTCTTTGCCGGTCCCGCTCTCCCCCGTGATCAAAACATTGGAATGTCCCCTGGCAGACTTGCGGATCATCTCCTTCAGTTCTTTGATCTCCTGGCTTTCTCCGATGATGCTGACCAGAGAATATTGGGCGCTGTTTGCCCGCAGAACTTCCGCATATCTGGCAAATTCGTCAATGCGTTCTCCGTCTGTTTTCTGTTGCTGATTCTTATTCATAAGAAGGGCCTCCGTCGCCCTGCCCTGATTATATCATCACGGCAGCAGCGGCACAACCAAAACCAAAAATGAAAGGAGATGCGGTAAAGCATCTCCCATAATCAATACACTTTCACAAATCGCCGCCGTTTCTTGAAGTCAGCAATGCGGCCTTCGCTACGCCAGCCCGAATATCCCGACGCAGGCGAACATGGCGCAGACGACGATCCCCACGAAGAACAAGGTGATGAGACAATATCCCATGATGTCCCTGGCGGAAAGCCCTGCTATACCCAGCGCCGGCAATGCCCAGAACGGCTGGATCATGTTGGTCCACGCATCACCCCAGGCGATAGCCATACCGGTAACGGCAGGAGAAACGCCCAGCTCCGCACCTGCAGGCATCATTATCGGCCCCTGTACGGCCCACTGTCCGCCGCCGGATGGTACGAAGAAGTTTACGATACCCGCTGACAGGAATGTAAAGAGCGGGAAGGTCACGTCATTGGAAATGGACACGAAGCCTTCACTGATAACACCTGCCAGGCTGGCACCCGTTTCAGGATTGGCACCTACCATCATACCCATGATCCCTGCATAGAACGGGAACTGGAGAATGATGCCGCCTGCACCTTTCACTGCCTGTCCGATGGCTCGTACATAGCTGATCGGTCTCACGTGGAATGCGATACCCAGGATCAGGAAGATCAGGTTTACGATGTCCAGGCTGAGGTTGAATCCATTGGTAGCGAAGTAGTACACCAGGAATACTGCGCCGATCACTACGATAACATATGATAAAATAACGCTTTGCTCTAACTTTTCTGCCGGTGTTTTCGGTGGTTCCAGTTTTTCTTCTTCTTCGATGAGAAGTGTCGGATCAACTGCGATAACTCTATCCGGTGACGGATGCATCCGCATGTTGATCAGCGGCAGACAAATCAGGATGATATGGCAGATCACCA
>JAUNBU010000237.1:0-232 GCA_030526925.1 Bacillota bacterium
GGCGGCACCAAGTATAAACCTTGACGGAGTCAACAAGGATGAACTGGTTGAAACGGAAGACCATGAAGCCCTGACGTTCCTTAAAGATGTAACGGACAAGATGGGACTTTCCATAACAGTTAAGGCCAAAATAGGAGAGAACATCGTTTATCTGGAAATAGACGGAAAGGATTCCGGAACGGTTATCGGCAAGAGAGGGCAGACATTGGATGCTATCCAGTATCTGACCAGT
>JAUNBU010000237.1:242-951 GCA_030526925.1 Bacillota bacterium
GGACAGCGAGAAATATATCAAGGTCGTGGTGGATGCGGAAAATTACAGATCCAAGCGACAGAGAACTTTAGAGCAGCTAGCCAACAGGCTGGCGTCAAAGGTTATAAGGACGAGAAAGCATGTAAGGCTGGAGCCTATGAATCCTTATGAGAGAAAGGTCATCCATGCAACGTTGCAGCAGAATCCTGAGATCATCACCAGAAGCGAAGGTGAAGAACCTTACAGACGCGTAATTATAGAGCTGAAAAAGTAGAACCGGAGGACGTTGGCAACAGCGTCCTTTTTCAAACTTAAATTGCAGAAGATTTTCGTAAAGGATAGATAAATTAGAAGAGGTGGCACTAATGGAAGATACCATTGCTGCGGTAGCGACCGCTTACGGCGAAGGCGGGATAGGCATCATCAGGATCAGCGGGGAAAACGCCCTGCCTGTTTTGCATGAGGTTTTTGAACCGGCTGACGGAGCTTCGGATTTGATCAGCAGGAGGATGACCTACGGCAGGATCGTGGACAGGGACAACGACCGGCTGATAGATGAAGTCCTTGCCGTGTATATGAAGGGTCCTAAAACATATACTGCGGAGGATGTGGTTGAGATAAACTGTCATGGCAGCATGGTGTCTCTGAGGAAAACCCTGGCATTGGTTCTTCGCAAAGGAGTACGTCTTGCAGAGCCGGGAGAATTTACAAAGCGTGCTTTTTTGAACGG
>JAUNBU010000237.1:961-2076 GCA_030526925.1 Bacillota bacterium
CTCAGGCGGAGGCTGTCATTGATATGATCAGAGCGAAGACCGACAAGAGCTTTGACGTGGCCATTTCTCAGCTGGAGGGTGATCTGTCCGGGCAGGTGAAGGCGATACGCGGGAAGCTGCTGGATCTGCTGGTGGACATCACTGTCAACATAGATTATCCCGATGAGGATATTGAAGAACTGACCTATGAGAGATTGGGTGAAAATATATTGTCGATAAGCGATATGATTGAAAAACTGCTGTCTACAGCCGCTACGGGGCGTATGATCCGAGAGGGGATAAGGGTGGCGATCGTGGGGAAACCCAACGTAGGCAAATCGTCTCTTATGAACAATCTGCTTCGGGAACAGCGAGCCATAGTGACCGAGATACCGGGAACCACCAGGGATACCATAGAAGAGGTTTTGAATATCAGAAACATTCCTGTTTACCTTGTGGATACGGCTGGTATCAGGGAGACCTCCGACAAGGTAGAGCGCCTGGGGATCGAAAAGTCAAAGGAGGCCTTTAATCAGGCTGATTTCGTGATCCTTATTCTGGACGGCAGCAGCCAGCTTTCTGAAGAGGACGAGACTATCATGGAATACCTGAAGGAAAGAAAGTGCCTGGTGCTGATCAACAAGCAGGATCTGGGGCAGATGCTTTCGCCGGTGGATGTGGCCGGAAAGCTGCCAAAGGCGGAAGTAATAGAGACGTCTCTGATCTCGGGAGAAGGCGTCAGTCAGGTAGAGGATGCGGTAGAAGCCCTGGTCTATGGAGGAGAAATCACCCAGAAGGAAAGCATGATGGTAAACAACGTGCGCCACATAGAGCTTTTGCATAAGGCAAAGGAAGCTCTTGAAGCAGCACTGGAAATGAGCCGGCAGCGACAGGCTCTTGATTTTATCGAGATAGATGTGAAAAACAGCTACGACGATCTGGGAGAGATAATCGGAGAGACTGTTTCCGATGAAATAATAGATGAAGTCTTTGCGAGATTTTGTCTTGGGAAGTGATTTTTGATATGGAAAAATTTTTAATGGGATCATATGACATTATAGTGGTGGGCGCAGGCCATGCCGGATGCGAAGCCGGGCTTGCCGCCGCCAGAATGGGAAAGAGAACGCTGATGCTTT
>JAUNBU010000047.1 GCA_030526925.1 Bacillota bacterium
ACCGGCAGCGATATCCCGCCCCTTTTATTGTTTTATCGCTGCGAAATCCGGTTACTTTCGGTTTCTGCGCAGTTTCTTGCCGATGAGCTTTAGCCCGATGCGCAGGAGGGACATCTTTGTCCATGGATCGATGGGCTGGCTGGCGGAATATACTTCTCTGCCGCGGCAATAGGTATGCAGGACGCGAATGTCATCCAGATGAGCCGTCTCAATGGCAAATGGATCCATGTCTACGACCGTCAGGTCCGCATCCATGCCGACGCAGACTTTTCCCTTGCGGTTTTCAAGAAATCCCAGCTTGGCAGCCTCACAGGTGTTCATCTCCAGTGCCTCCATCAGCGTGATCCTCTCCCCTTCCACCGGATGCTCCATCAAGATCCTCGCACCGTGAAAGATTTCCATAGGCGTGACCGGATAATCGGTCCCACCGCCTACCAGGATACCCTTGTCGAGAATTGACCGATAGGGACTGCAGCGTGCGACCCTTTCCCCCACGAAACACTCGTATCCGGAAAAGTCCATGCCCTCACAAACCTCAATTAGGAGCGGCTGCATACCCAGCGCCACGCCCAGCTCCGCTGCTTTTTTGATGGCTTCCTCCGTCGGCATCTCAAAATGCTCTATACGCAGCCTGTGATCCTCCTTGGGATGATCCTGCAAAACCCGCTCATATACCCGCAGCACCTGATCGATGGCCCCATCCCCGATGGCATGGAAAGAGACCTGCAAGCCGTTTTTATGCGCTTCCATGGTGAAGTCGTACATCTCCTGATCCGTGTTCAGAAGCTGACCCCGGCTGTCCGGCATATCTTCATAAGGCTCATGGACCGCAGCCGAATGTGCATCGAAAGAACCGTCGGCAAAGGCGCAGATGCAGGTGCGCCGGTTGAAGTTCTTGCTTTTGAGGATCTTACGGATCCCTGTCAGGTCTTTGCAGCCGTCGCTGTACCACATGGGAACGAACTCCGCCTTAAAGAGACTTTTGCAAAGCTCCCGCAGCTGCAAAATCACCATGACATCCTTTCCAAACACGGTAGTAACGCCCTTTGACACGGCGTACTCATCCACCAGCTTGCAGCCGGATATGATGTTGCCGATCCCGATCTTTCCCAGAACATCCGCCAGCATATCGATGCAGGCAGGATCTTCTATGACGCCTGTCAGCGTGCCCTTTGCATCGGTAATCACGCCTGCTTTAGAAGGGTCCGGTTTTATGATCTTCATGGCCCTGGTGTTGAAGCCTATAGGATGCAGATCGTTATGACAGAGGATGACAGGATGATCTTCGGATACGAGATCCAGCTCCTGCCTGGTGGGAAAACGCCTCTCCGCCATATTCTTGTCCTGAAACCCGGAGGCGATGACCCACTTTCCCTTTTTCACCCCTGCAGCGTGCACTTTCATCTTTTCAAAAACCGAAGGAAGGTCCTTACAATCTGAAAGCTCCACCCCGCTCATGAATATCCCCGCAGGGATCACATGGGTATGGGTGTCTATAAATCCGGGGAATATGGTCTTCTCACCGTAGTCCACCACCTGATCGTAGCCCGCAGTATCCGTCTCTTCCCTGTCCCCGACAAATAGGATCTTGCCTCCTTCGATGCCGATGGCCTCCGCACGCGGATGATCGTGATCCATGGTATAAACATTTCCCAGTATCAGTGTCTTCATATCGTTTCCCCGCCTTATTTGGCGCTGTTTGCGATCACCTGATCCATGAAGGCAATGATGCCTTCCGAGACGTCATCCTTGATGTCCGCATAGTTATGGATCTCGTGGCGGTAACCGCTGTATAGTTTGGTCTTCACATCATGTCCCGTGGATGCCAGCCAGTTGGAAACCTGGCAAACGCCTTCTCCGTACATTCCCACAGGGTCCTGGTCGCCTGCGATATTGTAGACGGGAAGTGCAACCGGAACCTCTTCTGCCCACTGGGTGCCGTTGATTTGCAGGAACATCTCTACGAAATCATAAAGTGCGCGGTTTGAAGTCGGCTTCGTAAAGGCGTCAAACGGATCGGCAGCGTGATCCTGCTGAACGTAAACGTCGTCGCATATCCACTCGTTGCCCAGCTTCACATCTCCGCAGCGTTCGCACATCCATCCCAACAGCTTTACCGTAAGCTCCGGATCGGACTCCCCGCCCTTGCCATCAGCTATCAGCTGCTTCATTTCGGCGACCACCTCATCAGCGATAGGAAATACACCAGGAGTGCCGCAAATGGTGACGCCCGCCAGCTCATCGCCGTACTTGGCAATATAGTCTCTGGCGATCATTGATCCCATGCTGTGACCGTACATGAAATACGGCAGATCGGGATACATCTGAGAAACCAGCTCCTTCATCCTGTGTTCATCTTCCATCATGGTATGTGGCCCCATTTCTCCCCAGTCGCCCCAAGTGTCATTTTCCAGCGCTGTCTTACCGTGACCTACGTGATCGTCGGCCGCTACGATGTAGCCTGCTTCCAGATACTTGACGATCATATGGAAGTAGCGTCTGGAATGTTCACCGAATCCGTGGATAAGCTGAACGATCCCCTTGGGTTTGGCGGCGGGCACATAAACCCAGCCATAGACGGTATCCCTCTGATTAAACGATTTAAAGCTTACTTCATGTAACATAGCGAAACCTCCTTAAGTTCATATCCTCATCATTGCCTTATTGCAACGCATTTTCCTCAGTTTATGACTTCCTTCAGCCTCCGGCTTGCTCCTAAATCCCGGCTTCCCCTCAGCTCCCGACTCCACTCAGCTTCCAACCTTGGCCTGAAAGACGATGGTATCGTCCGGCAGCTTGCCAACCACGATCTCTCCTGTCTCTGCCTGCTGGTAGTACAGCTTGATCTCGTCTCCAAGTCTCGTCTCCTTGGCGAAGTGTATCACCAGATCGCGGCAGCCAGCCTCCCCCGTTACTTCGCTGATCATATGGGCGTATCTGCAGTTGTTGGTATGCTGGTTCTTGTCCAGGTCTTCTTCCGTCACCTTGTGGGTCTCTGCAAAGGTCAGGTCACCTCCACGTATCTTCTCGATACCATTTTCAAAAGCCTTTCTCTCATAATACTGCCCTTTAAAGTCGATGTCCGCTCGCTCGATCTTTCTCGTTTCAAAATTCAAAATGCACCACTGACTGGTGGCGATAACGATCTCCCGATCTTCTTCGTCACATATATAATAGTCTCTGATATAGGTAACGCCCTTTTTCGTAACGGGACAGGTTATGAGCCGGTAGGTCCTGCCAAGCTGCGGCGATTCCTCGATTCGATACTGCAGCTTGGTCATGACCCAGATCCAGTTGTGCCGCATCAAGTAGTCAAATCCCCTGTCCAGCGTATCCACGTGATCCGAAGCAACCTGCTGAAAGTAAAGCATCAGCTTCTCCGCCTTGATGATCCCGTTTTTATCCATGTCCTCCGGCGACACCTTTAACTCCATTTCGTAGCCGATATAGTCGTTCATTTTATCTCTCCCTTATCTATCGTCAAATACTTTATTCATCCTGCTTATTATACCATTGAAATCCATCTTTTGAAGTGTTATCATTCTGTTATCAACTCTGAAATCAGGAGCAGAATCGTCATGAAACCACATCACAGATCACAGCAAAAAAGCGAACCTAACCAAGCCACAGATACATCCGCCGCCAGAGGTGTAAAGGCACGGGCTTTCAAAGCTGCCTTCCCCTATACGATTCCTATCTTCACCGGCTTCGTGTTTTTAGGGATCGCCTACGGCATCTATATGAACATTTCCGGCTTTCCGCCCATCTATCCTATAGTCATGAGCGCACTGATCTTCGGCGGCTCCATGGAGTTCATCGCCGTCAGCCTGCTGCTTTCCCGGTTTAACCCGCTGGGAACGCTGCTGCTCACCCTGATGGTCCACACACGACATATATTCTACGGCATTTCCATGCTGGACAAGTACAAGGACACGGGCAAAAAGAAAGCCTACCTTATCTTCGGCATGTGCGACGAGTCCTTTTCCATCAACTACACGGCCGACGTTCCGAAAAACATCGACAAGGGATGGTTTTACTTTTTCGTCACCATGCTCAACCATTGCTACTGGGTCCTGGGCGCCACCCTGGGCGGCGTCTTCGGCGAGCTGATCGGCTTTGACATCGAAGGGCTGGAATTCGTCATGACCGCTCTGCTTGTTGTGATCTTCCTGGATAACTGGATCAAGGAAAAGAACCACATCAGCTCTCTTTCGGGCATCGCCCTTACGCTGATCTGCCTGATCATCTTTGGCAGCGATAATTTCCTGCTTCCTTCCATGATCTGCATCCTGCTGTTTCTGACGATCATTCGCAGGAAGCTGGAGCCGAAGCTGGAGAGTAAAGACCAAGGCGAAAACGTAAGCGAAGCCAACACCGACGACATCAACGAAACCGACAAAACCGAGAAAGGAGACACCGCATCATGACCATCCTACAACAATGCATCACCATAGCTATCATAATCGCCGCTACGGTCTTTACGAGAGCCGTGGCCTTCGTGGCGTTTCCTGCCGATAAACCAACGCCCAAATACATCCAATACCTGGGCAAAGCCCTTCCCGGCGCTGCCTTCGGCATGCTGGTAATCTACTGCCTGAAGGACTGTAGCCTGTTCTCCGCGACCCACGCACTGCCTGAGCTGCTTTCCATAGGAGTCATCTGCCTGCTCCACTTCTGGAAAAAGAACATGTTCCTTTCCATAGTAGGCGGTACGGCCGTATATATGGTGCTGGTAAACTTCTTCTTTTGATGACAGCGCCCTATGCCATCAGGATATTGGCTGACAGCAGCCACATGGCGCCGTAATATGCCACCAGCACGAAAAACCCAAGGCACTTTGGCTTTTCTATTCTGAAATACTTCATGGACAGCAGGTAGTCGGATACTAAAAACAATACCGAGCCTGCTCCCAGGAATATCAGCTGTCCGTTTGATGGTTCATCCAGAAACAGCTGCAATCCCAGGCCGCAAAGCAGCCCCACGAAGAAAGAGTAGATGATCGAAGGTATCTTGTTGGGACCGTAATCGTATTTCTCGCTTCTGACGCTGGAAACGGTGACGCCCGTCATGATGATGGCGATGACCGCAGGCCAGCTGATGTGCCACTCCAGGATCCCCAGAAACTGCCAGCAGAAGAATACATGAGCCACCAGAAAGGAGCCCACTCCCAACACGAAGTAGGGATTTTTCAGCTTGTTATCGATCTCATGGGCAACCGCCAGCAGCACATCTCCCAGAAAGCAGAAGATAAATCCCGGCAACAGATAAAAATACAGCGGATTTCCCGTATGCCTGTAGGCGAGGAAACCGACCAGCAAAAAGAGCAGGCTGGTTACGGTCTTTAAAACCGTATAAGGTCCCTGCCTGTTCCGATACATGACGCCGATGGTTACCAGCGCCAAAATCCCGTACAAAACCGAAATAACCGTTATCAAAATCATCACAAACTCCTGTCTCCCCGCAGCACGCAGATGCGCGCATCTCTTTTTGTTATTCTATGGACTTCAAGGCTTCCGCCATATTGATCCTTTTCAGCTTCCGCCGCATTATTACATCTACCACCAGAGCAAACCCCAGCACCACAAGCACTGTGAATCCGAAGCTCTGCGGCTCGATGACCTCGTTGAAGGCGACCATATCCACCACGATCTGAGACATGACGAACTTATGGAGCGCCAGACCTGCCGGTATCCCCACCAGGATCCCCAGCACCACAAGCACCAGATTTTCCCTGAACACATAGGAGCCCATCTCCCGCGGATAGAAGCCCAGCACTTCGATGGTGGCGATCTCGCGTTCCCTTTCCGTGATATTGATGTTGCTCAGGTTGAATAAAACTATGAATGCCAGCGCCCCCGCACAGCCGATGACCAAAGTGATGATGTAGTTGAGGCTCACCATCATATCGTCCACGTTGCTTCGCACATCCTGATTCAGGGATATCCCTGCGATGTCGTCAAATTCGTTGATCCGCTCCGATACGTCATGGATATTCACATCTTCTTTGAAGGTGAGAAATGCGACGGACGGTTCATAAGTCTTATCAAAATGGGTTTCATATGTCTCTTCGTTGATGTATATATAGTTGGATACATAGTTCCTGTAGATGGCAGAAACCGTAAGCTCAGCTGTACTGGTGTCGTCGTACTCCACGGTGATGGTATCGCCTTCTTCCACGCCCAGCATCTCCGCCAGCTTGTTGTTTATCAGCGCCTCCCCTTCCTTCGGGTAGGACAGCTTCTCTCCATCGTTTCTAAAGTCCACCGCTTTGGTGATGGCTTTATCATCGCTGACCATCAGGCTGCAAGACTTGGACGTGTTGCCCCGCTCCGCTGTGACGGTGGTCTGTTGTAAAATAGCCATGTTTGCCAGATCGTCTCCGTACAGACCTGTAAATTCTGCCAGCTCTTCTTCGGTCAGCTCCCGGGAAAAGGCAGCCAGCATATCGTATTTCTCGATCTCATCATATTGATGGTCGGCTATCCCCGCCACCGAATCGTTGATACCGAAGCCCGTCAGAACCAGTGCCGTACATCCGCCGATACCCAGCATCATCATGAACATGCGCTTCTTATAGCGAAATACGTTCCTGGCAGACACCTTATGTAAAAATCGCAAGCGTTTCCACAGAAATCCCATGCGCTCCAGGAATATCCGTTTCCCCGCCTTCGGCGCTCTCGGTCTCAGAATATCCGCCGGAGTGCTCTTCAGCTGTCCTCTGCATGCCGTGTAAGTAGTCCCCGCCGAACAGATCAGCGCCACTATCAGGGAGATCAGCGCCAGCTGCCAGTGGAAGTGGAACTCAATTGGCGCGAATCCAAACATCATACCGTAGGCGATCCAGATGGCATACGGGAAATACTTGCTCCCTGCCAGGAAGCCTCCCACGCATCCGATTATGGCGGCAGAACCCGAATAGACCATGTACTTCCACATGATCTTGCCTCTCGTGTATCCCATGGCTCTCAGGGCGCCTATCTGGGTCCGCTCTTCTTCGATCATTCGTGACATGGTGGTGGAGCATACCAGCGCTGCAATCAGGAAAAAGAAAATAGGAAACACCTTGGCGATCCCGTCCACGATCTCCGAATTGCTCTCAAAGGATGAGTAGCCGTTGTTATCTTCTCTTGTCTGTATGTAAAGCTCAGGCGCTTCCAGCTCCGCCAGGTCTTCCCTGGCATCCTGCAGTTCCTGTTCGGCATCCAAAAGCTCCTGCTCCGCTTCTGCAAAACGGTTGTCTGCCTCTGCCTTGCCCTCGTAATACTGGCTGTAGCCGGAGGCAAGCTCTATCTCTCCGGCGGCTATAGTCGCTTCCTGGGTGGCGATCTGCTCCAGGCCACCGTCAATCTGCTGTAAAGTTGCCGTTAGTTCCTGTACGGTCCGCTGTAAAGCTTCGATTTCCTCCTGCGTTGCCCCCGATCCCGACTGCTGAGCAGCCTCAAAGGCATTTTCTGCTTGCTGCAGTCCTGCTGCCGTCTGGGTCCTCTGATCGGTCAATGTAGCTTTCTGCGTTGCCAAAGCTTCCTCGCCCTGCTTCAGTTCTTTGCTCTTTTCATCCAGGGTCGCCTTGGACTGCCGCAGCTGCGCATAGGCATCTGCCTTCTCCGATTCAAATTCGGCTCTGCCCTCGTCCAATTCCTTCTGACCTTCATCGATCTCTTTCCGGGCGTCCGCTATGATCTCTGCCAGCCGCTCTTCACCCCTGGCCTCGCCTGCCGCAGTGATCTCTCCTTTGGCCGCCTTGATATTATCGTCGTACTCTTCTGTAAACACAAAACCCTGTTCCTTGCAGACAAGGAACAGTTCCGTAAAGTATTCTGAGGTGAAGCCCTCCCGCGGTATATACAAAAAAGCGGTGACCCTGCCGTCTCCCAACGAGGTGGTTCCCCTGTCTTCCTTCATCATGTAGTATGGCGATGCTGCGATCCCGACGATGGTATATTCGTCGTATTCCAGTGCATCCTTCGTGGCATCATCATTTTCGTCCGTCACGCGTATGGTCCTGCCGATGTCCTTGCTGCTGTAAAAATGGCTGTCCGCCACACATTCATCATCAGCCTTTGGCAGCCTGCCATCCTCCAGCTTCAGGTCGTTGAGGCTTTTGGTGATGGAGTGGGCTCGCAAGGTGATGGAGTTTCCCTTTCGATCCACGGAAAAAAAGTCCGCAGTAACAGAGCCTTCGGCTGCCCTTACGGAATCCAGCTGCCCCATAGCCTTTACATCGTCTTCCGTAAAACCGTAGGTGGACATGAGCCGGTAGTCGTAGAGACGCTGCTCCGTTACGTAGGTGTCGCAGGTCTGGAGCATGGCGCTCTTGGTATCCTTGACGCCTGCGAAAAAGCCTACGCCAAGGGCGATGATCGCCAGGATAGCGATATACCTTCCCAGGCTCCCCAATATGGTCCGTCTTATGTTTTTCGAGTATGTACTGCCTACCATTCTATTTCCTCGATCGGCGTCGGGTTTTCGTTGGTTACGACAGATGCGATGGTGCCGTTCTTGATCTTGACAACCCTATCTGCCATTGCCGTCAACGCCGAATTATGGGTGATGATCACTACCGTCATCCCGCTGATCCTGCATGTATCCTGCAAAAGCTTCAGTATGGATTTCCCCGTTTCGTAGTCCAGAGCCCCTGTCGGCTCATCGCACAGAAGTAGTTTAGGGTTCTTGGCAAGGGCTCGCGCGATGGCTACCCGCTGCTGCTCTCCGCCGGAAAGCTGTGCAGGAAAGTTGTCGGTACGCTCGCTGAGGCCTACTTCCTCCAGTACCTTTTCACTGTCCAAAGGTTCCCTTGACAGCTGGGATGCGATCTCCACGTTTTCCAGCGCCGTCAGGTTCGGGATCAGATTGTAAAACTGAAAGACAAAACCTATGTCATGCCTTCTGTAGGTGGCCAGCTGCTTTTCATTCAGTGCGGAAATGTCCCTGCCGTCCAGCAGCACCGTTCCCTCCGACAGCGTGTCCATCCCTCCCAGAATGTTGAGCAGCGTGGTTTTCCCTGCGCCCGACTGCCCTACTACCACGCAAATTTCTCCTTTTTCTATGGTAAAGCTGACGCCCTGCAAAGCGCGCACCTCCACATCGCCTGTTCTGTATATTTTCCCTACGTTCTCAAAGGTCACAAAAGACATAAGCGGCTCCTTTCACAAGTTACATTCATTGTACTATTTTTATTCAAAATTATCCATACGGTTTTACCCATAATTTTTGTTTTTTCTGTGAACGGATGTTGTCGTTTTTTTTACGGGATGTTATACTGGAGATAATTCAAATTATGCTAACGAGAAAGGATGTGCTCCAAATGTTTGAAACTCTCAAATACGAAGTAAAGGACGGCATCGCTTACGTGACCGTCAACAGACCGCAGGCTATGAATGCACTGAACATGCAGGTGCTCGATGAGCTTTACACCGCCTTCTATCAGGTTGCCAAGGATGAGGCTGTAAAGGCTGTTATCGTGACCGGCGAAGGCAAGGCTTTCGTTGCCGGCGCAGACATCGCACAGATGCACCAGCTGGATGCCATCGAAGGCAGAGCCATGATGATCAAAGGACACAACGTGATGAACTTCATGGAGTCCATAGAAAAGCCAATCATCGCCGCAGTAAACGGATTCGCTCTTGGCGGAGGCTGTGAGCTTTCTATGGCGTGCGACTTCAGAATCGCCTCGGAAAAGGCCAAGTTCGGACAGCCTGAGGTGGGTCTGGGCATCATCCCGGGCTTTGGCGGAACTCAGAGACTGCCGCGCCTTGTAGGCAAGGGCATGGGCAAATACCTGATCATGACTGCAGAAATGATCGATGCGCAGGAAGCCCAGAGGATCGGACTGGTAGAAAAGGTCGTAGCTCCGGAGGAGCTTATCCCGACCTGCGAAAAAATCGCCAAGACCATCATGTCCAAGGCTCCTATCGCTATCGCTGCTGCCAAGACGGTCATCAACAAAGGCTACGATATGGATCTGACGACGGCTTCCACCCTAGAAATCGAAGGATTCACCGCTCCGTTCGCCTCCCAGGATAAGACGGAAGGCATGGGCGCATTCCTTGAAAAACGCCCACCGGAGTTCAAAAACAAATAGAGCAAAAACAACCACAAGCATCAAAAGACCCCGACTATTATTGCGCTGATGTCCTCGCTGCTCCTGCTGACGCATTCTGCGTCGCAGCTGCGGATTACAGCTCCACAATAGTCAGGGTCTTTTAATTGTAGTTATATCGCTTTTTGAGCTGCGTTTTCGCTCTCTTACTCGTCTTCCTTGCGCTTTGCCAGCTCCAGCAGCGCCTTGCTTTTATTCATCATATGCTCATAGGCGTTCTTGCTGTGAGGGACGAGGCAGTTGCTGCAGTCCTTGATCCCCTTCTCGGTATAGGAGAAGTTCCCTCCGCACCGGTCTCCCAACGCATACAGCGGGCAATAGCAGAACAGACAGTTGAAATTTTCAGGATGCTTAACATCATGACAAGGAAAGAACTCACAGTCCTTGTGACTGAAAAATTTAAAATTTTCCGTAGTCAGCTCCATGCTGTCATTTTTCTTTTCTTTTCCCATTAAAGGAATCCCCCTTCTATTTAATTAAGGCTGTGCAGGCTCGTCAGGCTTTTGCCCGGTCGCTTGCTCTTCCGGCGTGGCTTGCGGTTCCTGTTCAGACGTCTGTGCCGGCTGTTCCGGCGCTGTCTGCGTCTCAGGTGCCTGTACCGGCTCTTCAGGCGTTGTCTGCGCCTGTGGCTGTGCATATATATCCTCCTGCGAAGCCTGCTGAGGGCTTTCCTGCTGCGGCTGAGCTGCTACAGGTATAGCCTGTGGCTCTACAGGCGCCGGTTCTGTCTCCTTTATCAGATGACCTGCTAGGATCTCATAAAATCCGGCAAATGTGGAATACATATATGCTGTAACAGGTATTGCGAACAGACCTCCGATGATAACGATCAGCGTTTCCATAAAACCTGTTATGTACAGACTGTTAGCGATCCCTTCCAGAATGCCTGCAGGCAAAGCAGACAAAATGAGCCACCCTATGAAGGACAATGACAGACAAAAGTACTTGCCTTTGTTTCCCTTCATCATCATCTTGCTCTCATCCATGCACTGACGGATACCTTTATTTGGATCATCCGCCAGAATGAAGAATGCCTGGCTGTATCGGATGGCTGCGATTATTCCGGGAACGATGAGCAGTAATGTCCACAGGAAGATAAACAGCATTTGGAATAAATACAATCCCAGCGCCTTACCAAATCGCTCAAATCCCAGAAATATATCGGTCACCTCTACCTGCTGTCTTCTGAACATAGCCAGGAAGAACAGCGTGACCCCCAACACAAGCGGACCTGACACCAGCAGCGTATAGACACCGCTGAGGAAGGAATACTCCGGCAGATTGTTGTATATGCTGCTGTATATATCCACATCCATGTAGCCATAGCTTGTTCCGTAAAGATTTCCCATATTCACGCCGAACAGTGCGTCCAGTATTGCCACCGGCAGCTCAATACACAGGTAATAAACACCGACAGCAATGATTGCCAGCTGCCATTTCCCTGCCAGAGCGTTTCTGCCCAGAGCTCTCAAACTGCTGCTTGGTTCTGTAATAATTATATTTGGTCCCATCATATTCTGTTGCATAGTATAACCTCTTTTCTAAATTTTTCTCTCTGAAAGAACTAAACCATAATACCACAAACCCCGCCCCAGCGTCAACCGAACCCCACCCAATCTTCGAAAAACACCCAAAAAACCC
>JAUNBU010000048.1 GCA_030526925.1 Bacillota bacterium
ATGGATATTTTGAATACAACAAGGGATATGGAAGCGCTTTTCGGCGGGTACGAGCTGTGCAGGACTCAGACCAGCCAGATCAAACAGCTGCGCGAGAAGCTGGAGGACAGCAGCATTACCGTTGCAGTCATCGGGCAGTTCAAGCGGGGCAAGACCACGCTTGTCAATGAGATTTTAGGAGAAGAATTGCTGCCGGTGGGTATCGTGCCCATCACGGCTGCCGTCACCAGGATCACCTACGGAGAGCCGGAGGTGCAGGTGATCTTTCAGAACGGGCTGTGCGAAACGGTGGAGCCTTCGGAGCTGTCAGCCTATATCAGCGAACAGGAAAATCACGATAATGCTCTGGGCGTTGCAGAGGTGGAGCTTCATGTTTCGTCGGAATTTTTGCGCTCCGGAGTTGTGCTTGTGGATACGCCGGGCGTCGGATCGGCACATGAAAAGAATTCTCGGGCGGCCTACGATTTCGTCAGGGAAAGCGATGCGGTCATTTTCATGCTTTCCGTAGACAGCCCTATAAATCAGATCGAGATCGATTTTTTAAAGAGAGTGGGAAAGTATGCGGGAAAATTCTACTTTCTCGTCAACAAGGTGGACCTGATCGACGAGAAGGAGCTTTCAGAGTATATGGACTACTGCCATGGGCTGCTTTCCAAGCTTACGGGAAGCCGGGAAATACGACTCCTCGCCGTCAGCGCCAAAAAAGGCAGAGGCGTCGAAGAGCTGAAGCGTGCGATCTCAGAGGACATACGAGAGGAATCCCGGGAGATCATGACGGAATCCGTACGGCGGAAGCTGTTGGAGCTGCTCAACAACACCACATCCCAGATCCGGTCATACAGGACGGTGCTCAACATGGCGCCAAATGTATTCCACAGCAGGTTTCGTGAAATACAGGGTATGCTTGAAGACTTGAGGAAGCAGAAGGAGGAAATCGACCCGCAGGAAACATTTCCTGTAACAGAGCTCAACGAAGAAAAGCATTACCTGCAAGGAAAGGTAAGGGAGCTGTTTGAAATCGACTATTACTATGATATCCATAGGGTGGACAGGGAAGAAACCTTGGACGCCGTGGCGTACGCAGAACGGGCGGAAGCCCTTTACACGGAACTTGAGCAGACGCTGAACGCTATATTCATGTACAAGGAGGAAAACACATACGCTGTCGCCAGAAGGATCGAGGACCTGAATATCCTTATCAGAGAGATGGGCAAACTCAAGAAGCAACTGGAGTAAACTGGAAATTCCTATTGACGGAGGGGGGGGGGTGTGTTATATAATAGAGATGGATAGTTGCAGTAACAGTGGTGGAGCAGTATGAGTATAAGTTTGATTGATTATATATTCGAGCGGAGCGGTCTAAGCTTTGTATCGGATATGAAATTTCATAGAGACGAAAATCTGCTTCGGCTCATAGAGGGAATCGCTGTGGATGATTTCCCGGAAGAAGAGTGGAAGGATCTGCATGAATATCTGTTTGGACGGAGGATCAAGAGCGACGACCCGGTATACATAAGGGAGTATATCATAAAACACATAGAGAAACCGCTATAGATCGATATGATCCGGTATGGATGTGATACGGAGGGCACCTCAAAGAGAGGTGTTTTTTCGTTGCTATTTTTCGCATATGGCATTATAATGATTAAGTATGAAAATTTTAACGAGAAAGGAATTTGATCATGCTGAAAGTAGAAAACCTGGCCTTTTCGGTCAACGAGAAAGGCGCAGAACTGAATATACTGTCTGATATCAGCTTCGAGGTGCAAAAGGGAGAAATGCTGGTGATCACCGGGCCCAACGGGGGAGGCAAGTCCACTCTGGCAAAGGTCCTCATGGGCATAGAGAAGGCAGACGCAGGCAAGGTCCTTCTGGACGGGGAGGACATTAGCGACTACGATATAGACGAGCGTGCAAAGGCAGGCATCGGCTTTGCCTTCCAGCAGCCGCCGAGATTCAAGGGTATGACGGTGGACAAGCTGATATCTCTGGCAGCTGGCGAACACAAGAGCGAAGCCGAGTGCTGTGAGCTTCTCAGCAAGGTAGGGCTTTGCGCCCAGGAATACGTGAAGCGGGAGGTGGACAACACCCTTTCCGGCGGAGAGATGAAGCGGCTAGAGATCGCCACGGTCCTGGCAAGCCAGCACAAGCTCTGCATCTTCGACGAACCGGAGGCAGGGATCGACCTTTGGAGCTTTTCCATGCTGATCCAGCAATTCGAAGAAATCAAAAAAGACGAAAACCAGAGCGTGGTGCTGATTTCCCATCAGGAACGTATCATGGAAATGGCGGACAGAGTCATGGTCATAGAGGATGGCAAGGTGGCAGCCCTGGGCAAGCGGCAGGACATCCTTCCCGCCATCATGAAGCAGGGTCCATCCTGCTGCGAATATCTGAAGAGACTGGAAGAGATTTAGGAGGAAAGATAGATGGCAGAACTTGATAAAGTAACACAGGCGATCCTGAAATATATAGACGAAGCCGGCTTCAAGCAGGAAGGCGCCTTTAATCTGAGGCATAACGGCATGGCTCTGTGCCACGGCGACAGCCGGCATATCAAAATAGTGAAGAAGCAGGACAAGCCGGGCATCGACGTTTACATCGACGCTGACACCGATGGAGAGGAAGTTCACATTCCGGTGGTGCTTGATGCCCCCGGGTTTACAGATAAGGTTTACAACGATTTTCACATCAAGGCGGGCGCCAACGTGGTGATCATCGCAGGCTGCGGCATCCACAACAGCGGTCATGAGGACAGTCAGCACGATGGCATACATTCCTTTTTCGTGGGAAAGGGCGCTAACGTGACCTACAGAGAAAATCACTACGGAGAAGGGGACGGCGAAGGCGCCAGGATCCTCAATCCGGTGACGAAGATCTTCATGGAAGAAAACAGCATCTTCACCCTGGACACTTCCCAGATCAAGGGAGTGGATTCCACCAAGCGGGAGACGGAGGTCACCATGGGTAAGGACAGCAAGCTGTTCGTGGTGGAAAAGCTGATGACTCACGGAGCGCAGACGGCGGAGTCCAACATGGACGTGCTGCTCAATGGCTCAGGCAGCTCCGCCCAGATCGTCTCAAGATCCGTCGCCAAGGAAAACTCCAGTCAGGTGTTCCATCCGGCTGCCGTGGGCAATGCCAAGTGCAACGCTCATATACAGTGCGATTCCATCATCATGGACGAGGCGCAGGTGCGGTCCATTCCGGAGATCAATGCCAAGCATCTTGATGCTGCCATCATCCACGAGGCGGCCATCGGCAGGATCAACGACGAGCAGCTGATAAAGCTGAGGACAATGGGCATGAAGGAAGAGGAAGCGGAGAGCGTTATCATCGAGGCCTTCCTCAATTAAATACGATAAAACACAAAAATTAAGGGCGGGCATTCATGTCGGCCCTTTCGAAAATCAGAAATGAGGTGACACGATGAGACTGATTTCCTGGAACGTCAATGGTATACGGGCAGCCATGGGCAAAGGCTTTTTAGAATTTGCAAGAGAGCAGGATGCGGACATCCTCTGCATACAGGAGACTAAGATGCAGGAGGGTCAGGCGGAGGTGCCGCTTGAGGGCTACCATCAGTACTGGTGCTCTGCGGAGAAAAAGGGATATTCGGGGACGGCGGTCTTCACCAAGGAAGAACCCTTATCTGTAAGCTACGGCATCAACATGGAAGAACACGACAGGGAAGGTCGTGTCATTACCGCAGAATACGAGGGATTTTATCTGGTAAACGTCTACGTTCCCAATTCCCAGGACGGCTTGAAGCGGCTGGATTACAGGATGAAGTGGGAGGATGACTTCCGCAGCTATCTGAAGCATCTGGAAGAAACCAAGCCGGTCATCACCTGCGGCGACTTCAACGTGGCCCATAAGGAAATCGACCTGAAGAACCCTAAGACCAACCGTAAAAACGCAGGCTTTACCGATGAAGAACGGGAAAAGATGACAATGCTGCAGGATGCAGGCTTTACCGACACCTTCCGGTACTTTTATCCGGACCTGGAGGGAGCATATTCATGGTGGAGCTACCGCTTCAACGCCAGGAAGAACAACGCCGGATGGCGCATCGACTATTTCCTGGTGTCCGAATCCCTTGATGCTGCCTTGCAGAAGGCGGAGATCCTTTCGGACGTTTACGGCAGCGACCACTGCCCGGTGACCTTAGAGATCGATTTGTAGCAGGTATTTTCAAATACCTGTTATTTTTCGCCCTTGAAGCAAATATACTGTTTCAGGTGGTGATGTGATGATTATTATGGTGAGAAAGAAAAGTCTGCTGAAGACAGGCGGGACGCTGGCAGCGGCGCTTTTGGTAGCATTGGGTCTATTTGCGGGAGCCAATGTGATCCAGGATGAAAGCCTCAGTACCTCTGCCGACGGCAACTGGGGCCTCAGCTTCCAAAAGGAAGGAGCGGCGCCCATAGGCAATGCCACGCCGGAATATCTGGCGGAGTACGATGGGTATTATGCGGAGGAAACCAATAAGAAGGTCATGTATCTGACCTTCGATGCAGGATATGAAAACGGTCATACGGAGAAGATACTGGATGTACTGAAAAAACATAAGATCACGGCAGCATTTTTTCTGGTGGGAAACTACATCGAGACCAATCCTGAGATCGTCAAGCGAATGGTAAAGGAAGGTCATCTGGTGGGGAACCACACCTACAGCCATCCTGACATGTCGGAGATCGCAACGGAGGAAGCCTTCAGGCAGGAGCTTTCCAAGCTGGAGGACGCCTATCATGATGCCACGGGCAAGAAGATGAAGAAGTACTACCGCCCGCCCCAGGGGAAGTACAGCGAAGAGAATCTAAAGATGGCTAAGGAGATGGGCTACAAGACCATCTTCTGGAGCCTTGCCTATGTGGATTGGTACGAATCGGATCAGCCCACCAGGGAGGAAGCCTTTCAGAAGCTGATCCCCCGCCTTCATCCGGGAGCCATCGTGCTCCTTCACAGCACGTCCAAGACCAACGGCGAGATCCTGGATGAGCTGCTGACCAAGTGGGAGGAGATGGGGTATACCTTTAAGTCTCTTGAAGAGCTTTAGAAGACGACTTCAGAAAACCGGAGAAATTCATGCGAATTTTGGCTGCTTCTCTACCAATTTTCTCGAATTTGTTGTAAAATATATATAAGAAGAAAGCGCTGAAATACGTTACAGCAATAAACGGAGAAAGGAGTCAGCCATGCCATTGATCATACTGGGTGTAATCGTCGTAATTATCGCCGTCGCCATCTTTAAAGTAAACAACTGGCAGGCTGAGCGATACGTGAAGCTGGCGCAGAAAGCCAAAGAGGCAAAGGAAGCCGACGATGCCGACGATGTTGACGATGCTGATGTGAATGACTAGAAGGACACGGCAAATCAATAAAGAGCCAGATAAAAGGAACAAAAGAAAATCTCCATTCATAGTATGAACTATACAAATGAAAGGAGATTTTTAATATGGCAAATTGTACTTGTTCGACGACAGGGTCGAACGTGAACCTATATTGCGGGAATTGCTGGTTCGGCGATCCCTGCACATCCGCCTGCACGCCAGACTGCACACCGAGCTGCGGCTGCAATACCGGCTGCAACACCTGTGATACGGAGCCGCTGATTTCCACATGCACTTCGTGGACCTCCGAAAGCTGCTCGGCATCGTCAACGGATACCGGCTGCGGATGTGATTGCAACTGCAGCTGCAATACCTGTTGCAGCACTTGCTGCGGCTAATGGCCTCAGGAACGATCAGTTCTTTAAGCTCTGCATAGGTGCAGGGATCTTCCCTCCGCGGTTTATCATGACTGCGGAGGATTTTTTATTTACCTTCATGATAGGGCCGCTTCCCAGAAGCCCTCCGAAGTCCAGGATCTGACCTTCCTCATAGCCGATGGCAGGGATGACCCTGACTGCTGTCGTCTTGGAGTTTACCATGCCGATGGCGGCTTCGTCTGCGATGATGGCTGCGATGGTTTCAGCGGGAGTATCTCCCGGCAGCACGATCATATCAAGACCCACCGAGCAGACTGCGGTCATGGCTTCCAGCTTTTCTATGGAAAGGGTGCCCGCCTTGGCAGCTTCGATCATGCCGGCGTCCTCGGAGACAGGAATGAAAGCTCCCGACAGACCGCCCACAGAAGATGATGCCATGACGCCGCCCTTCTTTACAGCATCGTTGAGCATAGCCAGAGCTGCGGTAGTTCCGTGGGTTCCGCACTGCTCCAGACCGATCTCCTCCAGGATATATGCTACAGAATCCCCGATAGCAGGTGTAGGCGCCAGGGAAAGGTCGATGATCCCAAAAGGCACGCCCAGCTTCTCAGATGCTTCGCTGCCCACAAGCTGGCCCATACGTGTGATTTTAAAAGCAGTTTTTTTGATCAAATCGGCAACCTCTGACAGCGGTGCATCCTTAGGCATTTTCGCCAGGGCAGACCGCACTACGCCGGGACCGGAAACACCTACGTTGATCACGCAGTCCGGCTCTCCAACTCCGTGAAAAGCCCCCGCCATAAAGGGATTGTCCTCCGGTGCGTTGCAGAAGACAACCAGCTTGGCTGCGCCGATGCACTGCCGCTCGCTGGTCAGCTGGGCGGTTTCCTTGACCACTTCACCCATAAGCTTCACAGCGTCCATGTTGATGCCTGCCTTGGTGGAGCCTACGTTTACCGATGAGCAGACGAAGTCGGTCTCAGCCAACGCCTGCGGGATGGAACGGATAAGCTCTTTATCGCCAGCCGCAAATCCCTTGTGGACCAGGGCGGAATAGCCGCCGATGAAGTTGACGCCCACTTCCTTGGCTACCTTGTCCAGGGTTTTGGCGTATTTCACCGGATCTCCGCCGGAAGCGGCAAGCAGGATGGCGATGGGTGTCACAGCGATCCGCTTGTTTACGATAGGGATCCCGTATTTCTTTTCGATATCTTCACCCGTCTTGACCAGATCCTTGGTATGGTGATAGATTTTCTGATATATTTTCTCACAGGACCTGTCTATGTCGCTGTCGCAGCAGTCCAAAAGAGAGATTCCCATGGTTATGGTCCGTATATCCAAATGTTCTTCCTGTATCATGGTGATGGTTTCCATGATGTCTTTCATGTTAAGCATGAACTGTTCCTCCTGATTTTTTGTTCTGCAATTTAGATCCTGTGCATGGAATTAAAGATATCCTCATGCATCACATGAACGGTCATGGTAGGAACGGAAGCGTCGATGCTGTTCTTCAGCTCTTCCAGCGAACAGGTCATGCCGTCGATGTCCACCAGCATGATCATGGCGAAATACTGATCCAGGATGGATTGAGTCACCTCCGCCACGTTGACATTGGCCTGGGCGCAGGCGGTGCTCACCTTTGCCAGTATGCCTACCATATCTTTTCCGATTACCGTAATTACTGCTCTCATATTTGAACCTCCTGAAAATGTTACTCAAAATTCTACCACACGATAGTACCCGTCAGCAAGAGAAGAATCGGTTTTGTAGCGGATTTTTACCTGCGGGTATTTTTCGGCGAAGTACAGTTTGTTTGCCTTGGCGTTCCCCACCATGTTGGAAAAGGAGTTGGGACTGCTGAGAAACGTTATGGAAAGAGGGTCTGCGCCTTCGGCGTTTGCAAAGGGCAGGACGCCCGGCTTGCCCGGGCTGTCTAAAGGCTTTCGGGCGTTTTCCAAAAGGCGTATCAGCTGTGCTTCCAGTTGCTCCCTGGCGATCTCTCCCTCCACCAGCTGACGAAAGGCAGGGTGAAAGGTGTGACCGCGGATCTCGCCGCCTTCGGCGATCAGGTCTGTGCTCTTCAGGCCCATGCGGATGATGTTGATCCCCGCATCCCGGAGGAGCTTATACATCTCCTTGGTGATTTTTACCGCCTGCTCCGTGGAAAGGGGACTGTAGCTGCCTGCTTCGTACCGTCTGTAAAGCTCCGTGTCTCTCAGAACTACGGTTGGATAGAGGCGGGCGATGGAAGGGCCGATCTTTATGGTTTCCTCTGCGGAGAAAAGGCATGTTTCCGGAGAATCCTCCGGCAGACCGATCATCAGCTGGATACCCAGCTCAAAGTTGTATTCTTTGATGGCATCGCATGCCCGGTAGACGTCTGCTGATGTGTGTCCTCTGTTGGAAGCGGCCAGGACCTTATCGTCAAAGGACTGGACCCCCAGCTCGATGACGTCCGTGCCAAAGGTCTTTAAATTGTCCAGGATATTCCCGTCGATATAGTCGGGACGGGTGGACAGATGGATCTTGTGGATCAGTCCGGCATCCTTGTACTCCTTTGCCACCGAGAGAAATTCAGACTGCTCTTTTAAAGGCAGCCCCGTAAAGCTGCCGCCGAAAAAAGCGACCTCGATGGTTTCGATGCCTCTGTTTTCGATGGTGGGCAGCCAGGTTTCTATGATGTTTTTCACGTCTTCCGGCCTCACATCGGCCTGTCTTGCGGTGATGGTCTTCTGGTTGCAGAAGACACAGTCGTTGGGACAGCCCCGATGGGGGATGAAAACGGGTATGATGGCGTGTTTTTTCATAGCATTATTGTACCACAGATATAGAAGTGTGGTATAATAATTAAGTATAATTATCTTGTGATAAAAAGCATTTATTGAAGCGATCAAAGCAATCAAAGCAGACTTGACAGAGGGCAGTTAGATGAAGCAGCAGATGAAACAGCAGAGCAGGAAGAGGAGAGAAGCAAGAAGGGCGAGAAAGACAAAGCTTGCGGTACTCATTATAGCGATAGTCACGGTGGCAGCTACGGCGGGAATAATTCTGTACTATACCACCCAGCTTTCACTGGCGCTTGTGGGAGACCGGGAAATGACAGTAGGTCTCTACGGGATATATGAGGATCCGGGCGTCAAGGCGAAGCTTGGCGGTAAGGATGTATCGGACAAGGTGGAGTGCACCGGAGAAGTGGACACCTCAGTGCCGGGACAATACATACTGCACTACAAGTCGGGGACCTTGACGGTGGAGCGGACCGTTACCGTCCTGGAACACATGAATCCTGAGATCGCATTGGCAGGAGAAGAAACCCAGAAAATAAAGCTGGGAGACGAATACGAGGAGCCGGGATATACGGCAACGGACGAAGACGGCAACGACATTACGGCACAGGTCAAGGTTTCAAATACTGAGTTCCGGAAGGCAGGAGAACGTACCATCAAGTATACGGTAAGCGACAGCAAAGGCAACACCACCAGGGTCACCAGGACTGTTACCGTGGAACCTAACAAGGACTACGGTTCGCCGGGGCTGCCGATCTGCATGTATCATTACGTCTACGATGAAAAAAATCCGCCTAAGGGTGTAAACGCCAACTTCATTTCCATTCAAGATCTGGAGGAGGAACTGAACTGGCTCAACGAGGAAGGCTACTACTACCCCACCTGGAAAGAAGTACGGGACTACATAGATGGCAAGCAGCTGTTGCCGGACAAGAGCATCGTCCTCTCCTTTGACGATGGGGCCATGAGCTTTCTGGAAAACGGGATCCCTGTTTTGGAAAAGTGCAAGGTACCTGCTACCTGCTTTATCATCACATCCTCAAGCGGAGAAGAAAAAATAGCCGGTCATCAGAGCGATTATGTGGTATATGAGTCTCATTCCCACAACATGCACAGACCGGGAGGGAATATCGGACACGGAGGGATCTTTACGGCTATATCCGAAAAGGACGGGCTGGAGGATCTGAAAACATCCATCGAAATCTGCGGAAGCAGCGATGCATTCGCTTATCCTTTCGGCGATTACAACGACAGGAGCAGGGATATGCTGGAGGAAGCAGGCTTCCTGTGTGCAGTGACTACCCAGTACGCCAAGGCTTATCCGGGAGACGATCCGCTGCTGCTGCCGAGGATCAGGATGTCGGAAGGGCAGAGCTTACAGAAGTTCATTTCATCGGTGGCGCCTAAAAACTAAAATATAGGGAGGATATCATCAACTATGGTCAATCTGGGAAACAGCTGGGACGATGTACTAAAGGGAGAATTTGAAAAGGACTATTATCTGAAGCTGCGGGAATTTTTGAAAAAGGAATACAGCATGCGTATCATCTATCCGGACATGTACCATATTTTCAATGCGCTGAAATTCACACCTTATGAGAAAGTAAAGGCAGTGATCCTGGGACAGGACCCTTATCATCAGCCGGGACAGGCACACGGTCTTTGCTTTTCCGTGCAAAAGGGCGTGCCGCAGCCGCCGTCTCTTGTGAACATCTTCAAGGAGCTGGAAAGCGATCTGGGCATAACGCCTCCGAGCCACGGCAATCTGGAAAGCTGGGCGAAGAACGGCGTGCTTTTGCTCAATACAGTGTTGACAGTACGAAAGAACAGCGCCAATTCCCATAAGGGAAAGGGCTGGGAGACCTTTACGGACCGGGTGATAGAACTGTTGAACCAGCGGCAGGAGCCCATGGTATTCATACTGTGGGGCGCCAACGCCAAGGCGAAGGAAAGCCTGATCACCGGATGGCAGCACTGCGTTTTAAAGGGAGCGCATCCAAGCCCTTTGTCGGCTCATAACGGGTTTTGGGGCGGTAAATACTTTTCACGTGCCAATGAATTTCTGGAATCGGCAGGGCAAGAGCCCATCGACTGGTCCATTCCCCAATAGGCAGAGTGGCAACCGGGAGCGCCGGCAAACCAGGCGTCTGCCGCTGTGGCAAGGTGTCGCTAGATCAGCAGCATGACCAGCTCCACGACAAAGACGGCTGAGCAGGCTCCGACGGCTACTACTATCAAGCTTCTGCCTCTGTAGGCGATGAAGATGGCGGTCAGCAGTCCTATGGCTGCAGAGACCATGCTTCCGGTGGCATATAAAATGGCAGGGAAGGTCATGGCGGCCAAAACAGTATAAGGAATATAGTAGAGAAACGAGTTGATAAATCGGTTCTCTATTTTCTTTTTGATAAGCACGAAAGGAATGGCACGTACCAGGTAGGTGACGCCTGCCATGACGATCAGATAAGGGAGAAATATCAAAAACTCCATTATGCTCCCTCCTTTCCGTCGTGTTCGGCACTCGCAGGTTCATCCTCCGGAAGAGTCTCGGGATTTTCTCTGATGGGGAAAAGAATAGCTCCTATGGCGGAGGCGATCACTGCGCAGATGATGATGGCGAATCCGGCGGAGATGCCGGAAAACACGGGAACGTAATACAGGATCACGCTGAGGAGGATGGCGATGAGCACCGTTGCCAGCACGTGGAGATTTTCCCGCGCCTTTGGAACGACAACAGCGATAAACATGCCGTAGAGGGCGATACCCAATGCGCTGGTGACGATCTCCGGCATGACATTCCCAAGGATAGCTCCTACCACCGTTCCGGCAGACCAGCCTAAGATAGGCAGCCCGATCAAGCCGGAAAAGTATGACCGGCTCACTTCGCCTTCATGACCGATGGCGACGGCGAACAGCTCGTCGGTGATGGCAAAGCCCAGGAGCCAACGCCAGATCCCTTTGAATTTTTCGTCTACCTTTTGAGACAGGGAAACGGCCATCAGTGCATATCTGGAATTGATGACGAACTGGGTCAGCGCCATTTCCAGGTAGGTGCCCATTCCGGCAATGACGGTGATACCGGCAAACTGCCCCGCAGAGGTCAGATTTGTAACAGAAATCAGCAGCGCCTCGAACCATGTACAGCCTGCTTCGACGGCCATCAGACCGAAGGCGATGGAGACGGAGAAATATCCTAATGCGATGGGGATCCCGTCCTTTGTTCCCCGTTTAAAGTCCATTGATG
>JAUNBU010000238.1 GCA_030526925.1 Bacillota bacterium
GAATGAAGATGTGGGGGTGGAATTGATGAATGCTTTGGAAGAAAAACAGGAAGCGCTGGCAGAGGGTCGGCAGGAAGGGCTGGCTGAGGGACTTGTCAAGGGCGAACAGAGAAATGCCAGAAAAATTGCCCGCAATCTGTTGCAGATGGGTATGGATGTGAAAACCATTGCGGAAATCACCGGACTTTCTGAGAAGGAAGTTCGGGAGTTGCAGCAGTAGTACGAATGGATCGGCGGTGTGCCCTTTGCATTGGTCCTTTGCGGACGGAGGCGTACCTTTTACATAAACCTTACTTCCAAAGGGGTCGAATTCGACCCTTTTATGATTTGCTTCATAAAATAATCGACAAGTTGCCACGGCAAGTCAGCCTGCAAGGGGCAGCTACATATTAAAAATGGCGGGAAATTCTTCCCGCCTACGGTGGTCCAAAGAGCTTTCGCCCAGACCAAAGCTGTAACGCATTACAGCTTTATTCTTTTCAGAGCATACCACAATTATGCAACTTCCGCAAGAACTATATTTGCCTTTGCGTATTTATATTATATGTTCTTTTGATAAAAACCGCAACCATTTTTTGAAGTTTTCTCAATGTTTCTCAATGTTAGAAATGTGAATTATTGCCTGGAAAATTTATTGTCCAGGCTGGTACATAAAGTGGTATAGTAAAAATGGCGGGGTGTTTCCCGCCGTGGTGGTACAAGGGGCTTTCGCCCGGATCAGAATCTATTTCCAGAGCTTTTCCGGGTAGAGACCTTTGTCTTTTTTTGACTGGAGCTCTGCCTGGACTTTGGCTTTGTCCTCTTTGTAGGTGACGCCGCACCACTTGTCTTGGCTGGTCAAGACCTTGATCTGGGCCTTGCCCTCTTTGATCAGCTTGTCTGCCGTGCGCGGCAGGAGGTATTCACCCTTGAGCGGATCGACCTTGAGTGCGTTTTCCAAAAATTCCGGAAGCCCTCGGCGCAGTTCGTCCATCATGCTCAGCGAAAAGCCCCAGAAGTTCATGGAAACTATGGTGTTTTCGGGCAGCGGGACCCAGGTTTCGCCGTCGTCTTCGGTGTAGCAGATGCCTTCGGGTCTTCGCATGATCTTGGTCCGCTCGGTAACTTCCTGAAGAAAGCCTGCATCGTCGGTCTCGCAGACGCCCCGCGCCACGTGGCCGTGCTCGGTGATGGTGTTTTCCAGCTTGTAGGCGATCATGCAGTAGGCGTACTTTTCCCCGTCCTGATGGGTCGTCAGGTACTCATAGATACTGGAAAATCCTCCCGGACCGTAGTAGTCGTCGGCGTTTATCACTGCAAAGGGGCCGTCGATCAGGTCGCGGCACGCCAACACAGCGTGGGAGGTGCCCCATGGCTTTTCCCTGCCTTCGGGGATCCGGAAGCCTTCGGGGATGTCATCCAGCTTCTGATAGGCGTAGTCGATTTCCATGAATCTGCCGGCTCGTTCATCCACCAGCTGGCGGAAAAGTTCCCGGTGTTCTTCTTTGATGACGAAGATTGCCCGGCTGAAGCCTGCCATCATGGCGTCGTAAAGGGAAAAGTCCAGGATGATCTCGCCTGCTTCGGTGATTTTATCCACCTGCTTCAGTCCGCCGTATCGGGAGCCCATGCCTGCTGCCATTATTATTAATGTAGGTTTTTGATTTGTTTTCATTTCGTCGCCCTCTTTGTGTTCTCTTGGTGGTTTGGTTGATCGTTTGGAAAGTTCTTTCCTTTATTATAGTATTATAGCAAATGCCGGCGCATTTAAAAAGGGGAATGTTGCTACGGGCGAAAAAACATACTATAATATAGGCTGTCGGAATCGTTGAAGCTTTGTGGCGCTGTGCGGCTGGCATTGCGGATTTTAGGTGGCGGCTGTTCCCACTGCCCTCAATGCGCTCGACGATTTCATTCGACGATCACGATTTGTCGTCGCATTTTATCGTTACACCTGAGCACCGTATTTGACGGAGGAATAGAGGAATATATGAGCGAAGATATCCTATTTGTGACGGGCTTTTTCGGCGCGCCCATCGAAGAGACGGCGC
>JAUNBU010000239.1 GCA_030526925.1 Bacillota bacterium
GCTTCGATCAGTGCGATTGCCTGATCCAGCGTTCGGATGCCGCCGGAAGCCTTGATCTTTACATCATCACCTACGGTTTCCCGAATCAGTTTAACAGCTTCGACCGTAGCGCCGCCGGTACTGAATCCGGTGGATGTTTTGATGAAATCAACCTTGGCTCTCTTGGCCAGGTCGCAGGCTTTCACGATTTCATCTTCCGTTAAGAGGCAGGTTTCCAGAATGATCTTAAATTCGGAATTCTCTTTATGGCACATTTCTGCCAGCAGGGCGATTTCGCCGCCTACGTAGTCGTAGCGTCCGTCCTTCAGAGCACCTACGTTGATCATAGCATCCACTTCCTCAGCGCCATCATCCAGCGCCTCCCAGGTTTCTGCAGCCTTGGAGCTGGTTGCCATGGTCCCCAGCGGGAAGCCGATGACGGTAGCGATCATGATGCCGCTGCCTTCGAGATGATCCCATGCGTGAGGCAGATAACAGCCGTCCACACAGACACCATACAAGTCATATTTCAAAGCTTCCTGAAACAGTTTGACTACTTCTGCTTCCGTCGTATCGGGCCTTAATAGTGTATGCTCAAAATACTTGCTAAAAGGTTTCATATTAGCCCTCCTTTCAATGGTGTGGTTTTCATATAGTATACCATAAGAGGGAACATATGACAAATA
The DNA here is from genome assembly GCA_030526925.1 of Bacillota bacterium. Classification (GTDB taxonomy): domain Bacteria; phylum Bacillota; class Clostridia; order Peptostreptococcales; family Anaerovoracaceae; genus Lentihominibacter. Next base: position 666 of record JAUNBU010000239.1, read on the forward strand.
GAAATCGAAATTTTTTAATAATTTCGATTTGTCGCGTGTTTCGACACAATTTTCCTTCACAAAAGTTCGCAATTTTCACAAAACTCGCGAACTTTCTCTAGCGGTTGATTTCTCCCTCCAGGTAGGCAGCCGTGCGCTTGGTACCATTGCACAGGAGCAGAGAGATGATCAGGAACGAAAGCAGGAAAATCGCTAAAATTCCTACATTGTACCAAACCGTCGAAAGGTTACCGCCGCTGAGGATTTCCCGAAAGCCGTCGATGGAATAGGTCATAGGCAGGAAAGGGCTGATTTTTTCGAAAAAGCTAGGCATCAACTGAGTCGGGAATGTCCCACCGCAGGCTGGGATCTGGAAGATGGTCAGCAGAATCCCGATGATTTTCCCTCCCAGACCAAACAACAGGTTGAAGCACTGGATGATGGCAACAAATGCGAAAGAAACGAAAATGGCAAACAAATACAGAGCCAGACTATTGAGAGGATCGATACCAACGATCAATGCACCGGTCACGATTACCAGCGCCTCTGCTATGCCAAAAATGGAAGCTGTAATCAGACCGGAAAATACGGTCTGCGGTGCAGTTGCGGAGAGACGTTCTTCCGGTCTGGCAGGGACTACGAAGAACAGGAGCAGTGCGCCGACCCAAAGTCCCAAAGACATGAAGAGAGGGGAGAATCCCTGAGCGTATGTATCCAGCTGCCCGTAGATTTCATCCTCTGTTGCAATGGGAGCGGAAACGAAATCTCCCATTTCTTCGCTGGTGTTGACCAGATTGACCTTCAGTGTTTCGGCTCCCGATCGTAAATTGGAAGAAAGCTGTGCAGTACCGGATCGTAGGGCGGATACACCGGCGCTGAGCGTTCCTGTACCTGTTTTTAAATCAACAGTCTTTGTATTCAGCTGACCAATTCCGGATGAGAGGGAGCTTGCACCTGCATTCAAATCAGCTGTTGCAGTTTGGAGCTGCCGGAAAGAAGCATCAGAAGCTGATAAAGAAGTGTTGACTTGCGTCAGAGCCGCCTCTGCGCCGGAAAGGGCAGATTCACCGGCAACGGTTCCCATGGCGTCCGATATGGTTTTGGAAACCGCAGCGGAAAGGCTTTCAGCTGTGATCTGACTTGAAGCCCCATCAAGTGTGGTAGATACGATGGAGCGGACAACAGCCTCTGCCTGCTCTTGGTCTTGGCTATAGCCCGCAGTTATTAAGGCAGCGACCATCGCCTGGACGTCGCTATCAGCCAGGATTTTTGCAGAAATGCTATCTTTCGTATTAGAGGACGTCAAGCTTCCTTTTACTGAAGTACTGATGGCGCTTCCGATGCCCGATGATA
>JAUNBU010000049.1 GCA_030526925.1 Bacillota bacterium
GATCTGTACGACGATCTCCACCGTATCCTTTACCAGGGCGCTTTCGTCGTACTCCGGCCACGGCTGCTCATGCACCGAGCCTTCGTAGCCCAAGTGCTCCCACATTTCTTCCGTCACATGAGGCACAAACGGCGCCAGCATGATGATAAGATCCTTGATGGCAGTCGCATAGAGGGCTTCGTTCACCTTACCCTCCTTGTACTTGTACATCTCGTTGACCATCTCCATGATGGTACTGATAGCCGTGTTGAAGTTAAATCGTTCTCCGACATCGTCGGAAACCTTCTTGATGGCATAGTTCATCCAGTATGCCATGTTCTTGTCCGCTTCGCCATCGATGGTGTAGCCGCCCGATACGTCAGCATCCCCGTATTTCCGAGAAAACTCATATACAATACGGTATACTCTGTTGAGGAATCGGAAGCTGCCTTCAACGCCCTGATCTGACCAGTCCAGCTCTCTTTCCGGCGGTGCGGCAAACAGGATAAACAGCCGCGCCGTATCGGCGCCGTACTTTTCGATGATCTCCGCAGGGCTTACCACGTTGCCCAGGGATTTACTCATCTTAGCTCCATCCTTGATGACCATGCCCTGGGTCAGCAGATTTCTAAATGGCTCCTCCGTGCTGACGTGTCCCAGATCGTAAAGAGCCATCTGGAAAAATCGCGCGTACATCAAGTGCAAAATAGCATGTTCCACGCCGCCGATATACTGATCCACGTTCATCCAGTATTTGATCTTTTCCAAATCAAATGCCTGATCCGGATTTCTCGCATCGCAGTATCTCAGGAAGTACCATGAGGAATCCAGGAAGGTATCCATGGTGTCCAGCTCTCTTCTCGCAGGCTTGCCACATACAGGGCAGACCGTATCTGCGAAGGTCTTGCTGGTGGCCAGCGGGGATTCACCTTTGCCGGTAAACTCCACGTCCGTCGGCAGCATGACAGGCAGGTTTTCTTCCTTTTCAGGAACCCAGCCGCAGCTGTCGCAGTGGATCATCGGGATAGGCGTCCCCCAGTATCGCTGTCTTGAAATGAGCCAGTCCCTCAGCTTGTAATTGATGGACCGCTTGCCGATCTTTTTTTCTTCCAGGTAGTCGATGATCTTGGTGATGGCTTCCTTGTTGTTCATTCCTGTGAACATCTCGGAATTGATCATCCTGCCTTCTGCCACGAAGGCTTCCTTCAGGTCGAGAATGTCGATCTCAGGATCGTCGGTGTCCACCACCGGGATGATCTCCAGGTCGAATTTTTTGGCGAACTCAAAGTCACGCTGGTCATGGGCAGGTACTGCCATGATGGCTCCCGTACCGTAGTCCATGAGAACGTAATCGGAGATGAAGATAGGGACCTTCTTGCCGTTCAGCGGGTTGATGCAGTACCTGCCCGTGAACTGTCCCGTCTTCTCGTTTGTCGTAGAAGTTCTCTCTATATCGCTCATGTGCTGTACCTTGTCCATGTACTCCTTGACAGGCGCTTCGTATTCGCTGCCTGCAACCAGATCCAGGACGAAAGGATGCTCAGGAGCCAGTACCATATAGGTAACTCCGTACAGGGTATCAGGTCTTGTGGTAAAGATGTCCAGACCCTTGTCGTACCCCTCTATTTCAAAGGTCACCTCTGCTCCCACGCTCTTGCCGATCCAGTTTCGCTGCATCAGCTTCACCTTGTTTGGCCAGCCCGGCAGTGTGTCCAGATTATCCAAAAGTCGCTCCGCATAATCGGTGATCTTAAAATACCACTGTGATAATTCTTTCTTGCCAACTAAAGTACCGCAGCGCTCGCACTTACCGTCAACCACCTGCTCATTGGCAAGCACCGTCTGACAGCTAGGGCACCAGTTGACCGGATTTTCCTTTTTATAGGCCAATCCCTTTTTATAGAACTGGATGAAGATCCACTGCATCCACTTGTAGTAGTCGGGTGAGCAGGTAGCAACCTCTCTGTCCCAGTCGTAGGAAAGTCCCAGCTCCTTCAGCTGATTTCTCATTTCATCTATGTTGTTCCAGGTCCAGATGCTGGGCTCTACATTGTTCTTGATTGCAGCGTTTTCAGCAGGCAGACCGAAGGAATCCCATCCCATAGGGTGGAGCACGTTGAAGCCCTTCATCTTCTTGAATCTGGCCAGCACGTCTCCGATGGAATAGTTTCTCACGTGCCCCATGTGCAGCTTACCCGACGGATAAGGGAACATTTCAAGCACGTAGTACTTTTCCTTATGGGGATCTTCTGTCACCTTAAAGGCATTGTCAGCTTCCCATTTTTCCTGCCACTTGGCTTCGATCTCGCTGAAATTATACTTGTCTATCATTTTCTTCCTCCAATTAGTTGATTTTCAGGCTCTCGCAGTCGCCCCATATCTTCTCTATATTGTATTTTTCCCGCATTTCAACGGTCATAACATTCACCACCACGTCGCCGTAATCCATCAGGATCCAACCGGAAGACTTCTTGCCTTCCACGGTTTTAGGGAAAATCCCCTCCGGCTCCAGCATATCCTCGATGTTTTCAACCAGGGCACTCATCTGTCTGTCGCTCCCTCCGGAAGCCAGAACAAAATAATCTGCGAAGGACGCCTTGGGTGAGATGTCGATTATGGTCACATCAAGCGCCTTTTTTTCGTCCAGCAGTTCTGCGATCTTTTTGGCTAATTCTTTTGGTTCCATCATAAATTCAATTTCTCCTTTAAATCATCTCTCGCTTCTATCGTGTCCGGGTCCAGGTAATCTCCCCGTCCCCGAATGTATTCTATGGTTCGTTCCAATGAGCTGATGCAAGCCCGGTCCAGATCCTCATAGGCGATGGCCCGCGTCTCCTCCACCGTGGGATAGCATCGTCCCGGCTCTATGGCGTCCGCCAGAAACAAAATTTTCTCCAGCTTCGACATGCCTGCCCGCCCCGTGGTGTGATAGGCCACCGCATTGATCACATCACGATCCGTAATGCCATAGTCACGCTCCATGATCCTGGCTGCGATCTTGCCGTGTGCCAGATTGGGGTTGTCCTTATACCGTTCCGGCAGCCCCAGGTGCTTTATGTAAAGGTTCAAAGCCGCCGGCGATACGCCGCGGAACATATCGTGAAACAGCGCCGCCAGGCGTGCCCTTTCCATATCCTCCCCGTATCTTCTCGCCAGCTTCTCGGCTTCCTCAGCCACAGCGTATGTGTGCTGCAGCCGCATTTCCTTCAGGTTCTTCTTTAGATAGTCCTCTATGTCTCGCCTGCTATTCTCTGTAAAGCCCATGGTCTATAATATACCTTTCCACCTTCCGGGGGATCAGATCCTCCGCAGAAGTTCCTGTTTCCAGTCGTTTTCTTATGTCCGTGGAGGAAATATCCAGCTGGACGTTGTCGATATTCCTTACCACTGTATTATAGACGCAGCAAATCCGCTCTATACAGGTTTCCAGCTCTTCCCGGCGGTATCCCGGTCTCGTTCCCACTATGAATGAATAGCTTGAAAGCAGCTCAGTCGCTTCCTTCCAGGTCTCGATTTTCAGGAAGGTATCGGTACCTGTGATGAAGTACAGATGGGCGTCCGGTCCTTCTTGCTGCTGCATGGCGCGCATGGTCAGGTAGGTATAGGACACGCCTTCCTGTGTCATTTCGTAATCGGACACTTTAAAATCCGGGAAGTCTTCTGTTGCCAGCCTCAGCATAGCAAGCCTGTCCTTTCCCGGAGTGATCTTTTTATCCAGCTTGAAGGGCTGGAGCTTTGCCGGTATCAATATGATTTCGTCCAGACCGACTTGCTCCATTGCATCCCCGGCCAAACCAAGATGACCCAGATGTACCGGATCAAAGGTCCCGCCTAAAATTCCTGTTTTCTTCATCGTCCGTTTCTCTATCTTCATCCATTGTACTACAGACTGAGGATTTTTGCTACTTATTTATTTTCAGGCGTTGCCAGCTTCAGGCCCAGCTCTTCCAGCTGTTCCTCATCCACCAGTCCCGGCGCTTCGCTGACCATGCACTGAGCCGCCTGGTTCTTAGGAAATGCTATGACCTCCCTGATGGATTTTTCTCCCGTCAGCAGCATTATCAGTCTGTCAAGACCGTAAGCCAGTCCGCCGTGAGGCGGCGTGCCGTATTTAAAGGCTTCCACAAGATATCCGAATTTCTCGTCGATCCGCTCCTGGGACATGTTTAAAGCCCGGAACATATCCTGCTGCATTTCCATATCGTGTATCCTGATGCTGCCGCCGCCCAGCTCCACACCGTTTAAAACGATGTCGTAGGCGTTGGCCTTTGCTTTCAGAGGGTCCGTCTTCAGCAGCTCCGCATCCTCTTCCTTCGGGGAAGTGAACGGATGGTGCATCGCCTGATAGGTGTCCGTCTCCTCGTCGTATTCGAACAGCGGGAAGTCTACCACCCACAGCAGCTTGTATTCTTCGTCGTTGAGCAGACCCAGCTCTCCTGCAATATGACGGCGCAGGAAGCCCAGGCTGTCAAAGACCACCTTGTTTTTATCAGAGATGAACAGCATCAGATCCCCTGCCGATGCTCCCATAGCCTCTGCGATCTGCTGCAGCTGCTCCTGGGAAAAGAACTTATTGACAGAAGACGTGATTTCCGATTCTCCCGCCTTCATCCATACCATGCCTTTAGCGCCGTAGCTTCTTACGGCTTCCGTCAGCTTGTCGATCTTCTTTCTGGTGTAGCTCTCTGCTGCTCCCGTGATGCAGATGCCCCGGACGCTGCCGCCTGCTGCGATGGCATCGGTGAACACCTTGAAATCACAGGCTTTGACCAGCTCCGTCACATCCTGCAGCTCGAAACCAAATCGAATGTCCGGCTTGTCGCTGCCGTATCTTCTCATGGCTTCTTCATAGGTCATCCTTGGGAACGGGGTTTCTATGTCTATACCCTTCAGCTCCTTGAAGACACGCTTCAGGTAGCCTTCCTGCACTTCCATCACATCGTCTTGATCCACGAAGGACATTTCCATGTCTATCTGGGTAAATTCCGGCTGCCTGTCGGCACGCAGGTCTTCATCTCTGAAGCACTTGACGATCTGAATATACCGGTCGGTGCCTCCCACCATCAAAAGCTGCTTGTAGGTCTGAGGAGACTGAGGCAGCGCATAGAAGCGACCCTGGTTGATCCTGCTGGGAACAAGATAATCCCTTGCCCCTTCCGGTGTGGATTTTATCAGCATCGGCGTCTCCACCTCCGTGAATCCGCACTCGGAGAAATAATCCCTTGTCAGCTTTGACAATCTGTGACGAAAGGTCAGGTTGTCCTGCATCTTCTTCTTTCGCAGGTCGAGATAGCGGTATTTCAATCTCAAGTTGTCGTCTACATTGTCGTCGTCCTTGATGTAGATAGGCGGCGTCTCTGCCTGGGAATAGATGATCAGGCCCTCTGCCAGAACCTCGATATCGCCTGTAGGCAGGTCAGGATTCTTGGATTCACGTTCCGCAACCTTGCCTTTGACGCCTACCACGTATTCGCTTCGCAGTGTGTCTGCCTTCTCAAACAGCTCCTGAGGGATCTTATCGTTAAAAATCACCTGAGTGATCCCCGTCTTATCTCTTACGTCACAGAAGATCAGCCCTCCCAGATTTCTCCGCTTCTGGATCCATCCGTTAAGGATCACTTCTTCTCCGATATTTTCTTTTCTCAGCTGACCGCACATATGGGTCCTCTTGTATACGCTCATATTTTCTCCTATTTCTTCAGCTCTTCGATGATCTTTTCCATAGGTACCGTCACCTGTTCCGACGTTGCCATATCCTTGATGGCAAATTGGTTCTTCTCCAGCTCATCTTCTCCGATGACAACGGTTTTCTTGGCCTCGATCCTGTTGGCATACTTAAACTGATTTTTCACGTTTCTGCCCATGATATCCATCTGAACGGCTATGCCTTCCTGACGCAGCTGACGCATCAGCTTCAGTCCTGCAGCCTTGGCCTTCTCTCCCATGACTACGATGAACACATCAGCTGCCGCAGGCTTTGGAATTTCCACACCGCACGCCTCCATGGTCAGCAGCAGACGTTCCTTTCCAAGACCGAAGCCTACGCCCGGCGTAGCCGGTCCACCGATTTCTTCTACCAGATGATCGTATCTGCCGCCGCCGCAGACCGTTCCCTGAGCGCCGATGCTGTTGGTGACAAACTCGAATGCCGTCTTGGTATAGTAATCAAGACCGCGGACGATGCCAGGATCGATGGTGTATTCGATGCCCATAGCCTCCAGATTGGTCTTCAGATCTTCAAATGCCTGGCTGCAATCGTCGCAGAGATAATCCAGCATCATCGGTGCGCCTGCCACCAGCTCCTGGCAGATAGGCGATTTGCAGTCCAGTATACGCATCGGATTTCTCTCGTATCGGTCCTTGCAGGTATCGCACAGCTCATCGTATTTCGGCTTTAAGAACTCTCTCAGCGCCGCTCTGTGCTTTTCCCTGCATTCAGGACACCCAACGCTGTTTATCCTCAGCTCGATGTCGGTGATCCCCATGCCTTTTAAAAAGTCGTTGCCCAGGCTGATGATCTCCGCATCCGCCATCATATCCATAGTCCCGAAGGTCTCGATGCCGAACTGATGGAACGCTCTCAACCTGCCGGACTGAGGCTTCTCGTAACGGAAGCACGGGATGTTGTAATAAAGCTTTGTCGGCTGCACTCCTGCATATAGCTTGTGCTCGATATATGAACGCACTACCGGAGAGGTCCCCTCCGGACGCAGAGTTATGCTTCGCTTGCCGTAGTCCTGGAACGTATACATCTCCTTCTGGACGATATCTGTCGTATCTCCCACTCCCCGCTGAAACAGCTCCGTATGCTCAAATACAGGTGTTTTGATCTCTTTAAATCCGTAAAGCCTGCATATCTCTGCAAATGCCTTTTCCACATAGTGCCACTTGTACGCCTGGTCCGGCATCATATCCTTGGTTCCTTTTGGTGCGTTTGTCAACATGGTATTACCTCCAAATTTTTATTTTCTCGATTTATAATTTACGGCTTCCTATGTTTCCAAAAAAGCCATTAGCCTTTCGCTCTATCATTTCATCGATACGTTCGATGTAGATCTCGTAGTTGGATACGTTGGCGACCCGTTCCAGCCTGTTTTCCTCCGGGAAATATATCTTACTGACCCCTCCGGCTCCCAGCGCCAAAATCGACTGTGCTTCCTCCATGATCCTGATGTTATAGCGTGATATTTTATCCTTCCTGCAAAACCCCAGGTTCTCGGTATTCCCCGATGTATGCTTCTGCCGGTATAAATAATATGGTCTGTAGCCCGCCGACCTCAGTCTTTTCATGGCATACGCCAGCATTTCCTCCCGCAGCTCTTCCTCTCTATAGTTGAACAATTCATCCATTTCTTTGAGCCTTGACGCCCTTTTTACCGCCAGGGTATGCAGCGTGATATTGTCCGGTCCCAGCGCCAGAATCTCCTCTAGGCTCTTTTGAAAATCCGAAAGGTCTTCCTCCGGCAGCCCTGCGATAAGGTCCGTATTGATGGTGAGGTCTCCTGCCACCTTTTCTGCCATGGAAAAGGCCCGCCTCACGTCTTCAATACTGTGGTCTCTGCCGATAAGCCTGAGAGTATCTTCCTTCATGGTCTGGGGATTGATGCTGATCCTGTCTGCACCCGCATTTCTCATGATCTTCAGCTTCTCACGGGTAATAGTATCCGGACGCCCTGCCTCCACCGTAAACTCCCGGCAAGCTGTCAGGTCAAAGGAGCTTCTTATTTGCTCCAGAAAATGCTGCAGTCTGCCTTCATCGAGAGTCGTCGGCGTTCCCCCTCCAATGTAAAGGGATTCTATCCGCCAGCCTTCTTTGGCGGCGGCTTCGCCGGCAAAGGTCATCTCCTTGAAAAGGGCTTTTAGGTATCTGTCTATCTCCTGCTTGCTCACCTGATTAGAAGTGAAGGAGCAGTACAGACATCTTGTGGGACAGAATGGTATCCCTATATAAAGGGAAAGACTTCTGTCCTCCGGCAGTCCTGCCGTCTCACGCTGGTACTGCAGTATCTCCATGACCAGCGATGCTTTATGGGGATGGAGCAAAAACTCCCGTTCCAGAATTCCCCTTACCCTTTGAGTATCCCCTGTTTTTTTCAGCAGCTCTCCCGCCATCTTTACCGGTCTTATACCGGTGACGATGCCCCACTTGGGAGATTTGCCCGTATACTCTTCCAGGCTCTTATAAAGCCGTCGTTTCAGCAGATTCTTATCACCTTCAAAGGCGAAGACCTGCTGATGTCCGGAGGCGTCTGCGGCACTTTCGCCGTCACCCTGAAGCTCGTATTCCGTAGGCGGAAGAAATGTCTTGATCAGCTCATCGTATTGGTGAAGCTTGTCTATTCCTTCTATCCTGCATCTATACAAACGGATTGTGTCCTTTCTCGTATCCTATGCTGGTAGTCCCCATATGCCCCGGGAACACATTGGTCTCATCCGGCAGCACGAAAAGCTTGTTGTGGATGGAATCCGCCAGCTGCTCAAAGGAACAGCCCGGAAAGTCGGTCCTGCCGATGGACTGGTGAAACAATGTATCTCCGCTGAACAGCGCGCCTGCGCTTTCTATATAGATGCACATGCCGCCCGGCGAATGACCCGGCGTATGGAAAAATTCCAAAGTAGCATCGCCCACCTGCAAAGTGTCACCCTCCTGCACAAAGATGTCGGCTTCCACAGTGGTCGGCATACCGAATGCCGTACTCATGTTAAAGCCAGCGTCCTCCAGCATCTGCTTTTCATCTGCGTGTGCCACTATCTTGGCGTCCGGGAAGTCGGCATGCTGTTCCTTGACTCCGCAGATATGATCCGCATGTCCGTGGGTCAGGATGATATACTCAATATCTATGCCTTCATTTTTGACTTTCCTCGTCAACGCAGCGTTGTAGCCGCCGGGATCCACGATGAAGCCCTTCTTGGTGTTCTCGTCAACCGCCAGATAGGTATTTACTCCCAGCGCTCCGCTGGGCATATTGGTGATCTGCATATTTTTCTCCTTTAAAAGTTTGATTGCTGCTATGCCGGATGGCATGAGTCCTGTCAGGCATTGCTCCTGTACGCTTCTAAGATGCCCGGAACACCTTTCAGTGACCGGCAAATCTTTTCCATCTGTTCCCTGTTCTGTATGGCAAGGGTCAGATCGATCTTGATGGTTTCGTCCTTATTGGCTTTGGCGTTGAGCCCCGCAATATGGACGTCCATGTCCTCGCATATCTTGGAAATGCTGGAAAGCATACCCTTCTGATCCTTTGCCGTCAAAGTTATCTGGGCGTTATAGGCCTTGTCCAATATCTCCGGATCCCAGCTGACTTCGATGCACCTTGCCCGCTCCTCAGGTGGCATGGATTTCAGATTGTCGCAGTCCTTTCTGTGGACGGAAATTCCTCTGCCCTTGGTGATGAAGCCGATGATATCATCGCCCGGCACAGGGTTGCAACACCTGGCCATGCGGATCATCAGGTTGTCTACGCCTTCGACGATGACTCCGGAATCGTCTTCAGCCTTTTTCTTTTCCTGCTGTGCTCGCTTCTGAGTCTTCTCGCTGATCTCGGTCAGATCGTCCAGAAGGCTTTTTTCCTTGCGTTCTTCCGCTTCTTTATCTTCGTTTTCGTAACTCAAGAGCAGGTTCATCACCTTGCTCTGAATCATCCCGCCGTTGCTCAGCTGGGTGTAAAGGTCGTCGCTGTTCTTGTAGTTCAGCTCCTTTGCAGCCCTGTTGATGTAAGTGTTCTTCAACAGAGTCCTTGGGTCCATCCCTTTCTTTCGGATGTACCGGTCTATCATATCTTTGCCCTTGTCGATGGCGTCGGTCTTGTTTTCTTTTTTCAGCCACTGTCTGATCTTGTTTCTGGCAGAACTGCTCTTAGCTATCTTCAGCCAGTCGATGCTTGGTCCCGCCGAGTTTGGCGAGGTGACTATCTCGATGATGTTGCCGTTTTCCAGCTTGTGATCTATGGTCACCATCTTGCCGTTGACTTTAGCGCCTACGCACTTGCATCCCACGTCGGAATGTATCTTAAAGGCGAAATCCAGCGGCGTAGAGCCTGCCGGCAATTCTATGACATCACCCTGGGGTGTGAATACGAACACCTGACTGGAGAAGAGATCCATCTTGAGGGATTCCATAAACTCCTTAGGATCGTTCACGTCCTTTTGCCATTCCAGCGCCTGACGCAGCCAGGAAAGCTTGACTTCTTCCTTATCCGATTCTACGCCTTCCTTGTACTTCCAGTGGGCTGCGATACCGTATTCTGCGATACGGTGCATCTCATAGGTCCTGATCTGTATTTCAAAAGGCTTGCCCGTCTCTCCTATGACCGTAGTATGGAGGGACTGGTACATATTGGGCTTCGGCATGGCGATGTAGTCCTTGAACCGGCCCGGGATCGGCGTCCACATGGTATGGACCATACCAAGCACGGCGTAGCAGTCACGTACCGTTTCTACGATGACGCGGACCGCCATCAGGTCGAATATCTCATCCAGAGATTTGTGCTGATACTGCATCTTCTTGTAAATGCTGTAAAAGTGCTTGGAGCGTCCGTAGATCTCGTATTTGATGTCGATCTCGTCAAGGGAGGCTTTGATATCCTTGACCACGCCGTTGATGGCGTCTTCTCTTTCTCCCTTGCGCTCGCTCACCTGTTCAGCCAGATCGTAATATGCCTCCGGGTCCAGGAATTTTAATGCGATGTCCTCCAGCTCCATCTTCATGGCATAGATACCAAGTCTTGCTGCCAGAGGTGCGTATATATCCAGAGTTTCCCTGCACTTCTCGATGATCTTATCGTGGGTCATGTAGTTGATGGTCCTCAGATTATGCAGCCTGTCCGACAGCTTGATTATGAGGACGCGAATATCCTTGGACATGGCGAGAAACATCTTTCTAAGGTTCTCCGCCTGCCGCTCTTCCTTACTCTCGAATTTCAGGGAGCCCAGCTTGGTGACGCCGTCAACAAGCAGTCCCGTTTCTTCTCCGAAATCCTTGATAAGTTCCTCTTCCGTGTAAGGTGTATCTTCTACCACATCATGAAGAAGCCCGGCGATGATAGTCTCCTCGTCCATACCCAGATCCGCCAGGATCTCCGCTACAGCCATGGGATGTATCAGGTATGGTTCTCCTGATTTCCGCAGCTGTCCGCGGTGCATCTCCTCAGCTATATCATAGGCTTTGGCGATCAGATCTATGTTATAGTTGGGATTGAATTCTAAAATTGTGTCTAAAAACTCGCTTCTCTTCTTCATGCTTTTTCTTCTATTTCCTGTTTCCTTTCACGTATTTCTTGGATCTTCGCTGGCTATTGCTTCCCGTCTTCATCTTTTCCTCCGGCTTCTTTTCAGGGGTCTTTTCCTGTTGTTC
>JAUNBU010000050.1:0-1929 GCA_030526925.1 Bacillota bacterium
AAAAACTCCGCATGAAAAATGCAACAAAACCCAAAAACTCCGCATGAAAAGTGTAGGATTGGCGGATGCTTTGGCATCGTGCGCTATTTTAGCTGATTGGTTTCGGATTCGATGAGCTGTCGCTTCTTGGGAAGGGGCAGTTTTTTGATGGCGGCTTCCCGTCTGGTGGCGGCGACTTTGTCCGGCAGGTATTCCAGATAGACAGGCGTTACCGGCGTGCGGCCTCTGGTGTATTTGCCGCCCTTGCCTCTGTTGTGGGTGGCGAGGCGCTTCTCAAAGTCGTTGGTCCAGCCCGTGTAAAGGGTACCGTCGCAACATTCCAGGATGTAAACGCAGGGGCGTCCGGTGACCGGGGCGTCGGCGGTGCTGCTTGCCGGGGTCTTGATGGCGGTGCGGGTCGCCTTGCGTCCGCCGGGCTTCCCGCTGTTTTCGCCGCGGCTGCGCGCACGGGCTTTTTTTTGGTCTTTTTCATCTTTTTTCTGGATTTTCTCAGGGTCACTGTTCATGGTGGCGCCGCCTTTCTTCAGATACACTTATTATGCCTCCCCGTCTTTTAAAAGTCAAAGGGCTCTTCCGATTTTAAGGGAAAGGCTTTTTAAATTCAAATTCGTTGAAATTTAACGGGTAGCCCCCTTGACGTAGGGGGGGGGGTCACGTGGTACAATGTAACATCAAGCAAAAGTCGAAATAATAAGAAAATATTATTGCATGAAATAGAGATGATTCGAGGAGGAGAACTATGAAAAGGAAATTACGCTGGCTGCTGTGTCTGGTCTTTCTGGCCGCCCTGCTTGCCATCCCGTCCACCGTATCGGCAGATGAAATGGTTGATGGAATGAGAATAACCGGAACGGGGGGAACCGACTGGACCTATGATACATCGAACCAATATCGATACCACCTTAACATCCTCAAGGATGGCGTTACCGTTTCGGAAACGTATACAGGCGACGCAGGTAGTTTATGGATTAATATAGACGGTGATCAGGTGAGCAATGTGACCTTTGCAAATTTCTCTCAAGGAACTGGAAAACAGGTGGTTTTAAGAACATCGGGGAATACCGTCACGGTAAACTGCCATGGTGAAAATACTATTGATGGCGGCGAGAACTCGAATCTGCTGATACAGGGAAACAGTACAGGAGACAAGCTTACCTTTTACAACCTATTTGCTCACGGTACATTGACATTAAAAAATATATCTGTGACCGCAGTTGTGCAGATAGCAGCACCATTTCCCGGTGGCAACCTTATGATAGAAGACAGCAATGTAAAGGCGAGAGATATCACATCACATAATAATACCACCTTCAAGGGGACGTCTCAGGTCGAGGTAACAGGGCCAGGCCTCAACTCTCTAGCAGCAGCGATTTACGCAGGAGGCAAAATCTCCTTCCAGCTGACCGATGGCGGATGGGTCAAGGCAGGAGGAACCGACGATATTGCGATGTACGCCAAAAACGAGATAGACCTTGGCAACAGCAAAATCATCAAGCCTGCAGGAGGCGAAATCGGACAGGTGACGACTGCGGATGCAGACACTTTCCGTACGGTCATAGTTGACAACGAGGCGGCGATATACGCAGAGATACAGGGGGCTGATGCTCCGGCGCCTGGACCGACGCCGGATTCGACGGATCCAGGCTCCAGCACAGGAGAAACGCCGACAGGTGACGATACCAATGCAGGGCTTCTGGCGACACTGGCAGTCCTGGCAGTTTTGGCGCTGACAGGGGCAACAACGCTTATGGTAAGACAGCGCAGAGTCCACTAGAGTAGATTTTACATAGCGCACAGCATACCACAGTCCATATGACGCTTTTGATGCGGCGCCGGGAAATCCCGGCGCCGCATTTTTGCGCGCGCCTGCAAGCGCGCGCCACATATACGCCCTTCGCCCTTGCCCGTAGCCCCGGCCTTTGCAAGCCC
>JAUNBU010000050.1:2029-11330 GCA_030526925.1 Bacillota bacterium
GAGGTGATGATGACCTACGAGGAAAAGGAGGGCGTTTTGTTTTCGGCGGACGCTTTCGGGAAGTTCGGGGCGTTGGACGGGCAAATCTGCCGAGGCAGATCGATAACCGGAGGTGGTGAAGGCAATGGGGATCGTGGAGTCGGAAGTGCTGCAGGAGCATCTAATGCATCTAATGCACCTAATGGCGCGGCAACCGACGACTTGGAGGACTGGGCCTGCGAGGCCAGGAGATATTACATCGGTATTGTGGGCAAGTACGGCGCGCAGGTGCAGCCTGTTCTGAAAAAGGCCGCAGCGTTGGACATTAAGACGATTTGCCCACTCCACGGACCTGTGCTGACCGGGCAGCTGGCGGACTACCTGGCGCTTTACGATACATGGTCTTCCTACGAACCGGAAACCAAAGGCGTGTGTATCTGCTACACCTCGGTCTACGGCAATACAAAAAAAGCTGTGGAACTGTTGCAGGAGCAGCTGCTGGCGGCAGGTGAGGAAACGGTAGTCGTCAACGACCTGGCGAGATGTGACATGGCAGAAGCCGTGGAAGACGCCTTCCGCTACGATCGGCTGGTGCTGGCGACCACCACATATAACTCGGATATTTTCCCATTCATGAACCAGTTCATCGACCATCTGACGGAACGAAATTTCCGGAAGCGATTCGTCGGCTTCATGGAAAACGGCTCCTGGGGTCCCATGGCGACGCGGATCATGAAAGCGAAATTCGAAAAATCCAAGGAGCTGATCTTTGCAGAAAACAATGTGACTATTAAATCGGCTTTAAACGAAGCCAGCACCGCCCAGGTAAAAGCCCTGGCGAAAGAGCTTGCAGAAGCAGGAAAGGTGTAGCCTACGCCTCGCCTGATTCCTTTTCCTCGGCTAACTTGGCAAGCTCTTCCTTTTCCAGGACCGTATAGGCAACCTTGCCCACCAGCGTCTGCGGCAGCTTGTCGCGAAACTCAAACTCATAGGGCATGGCGTACTTGGCGATGTTTTTCATGCAGTGGCTGCGGAGACTTTCCCGCACCTCATCGCTGGCAGCCACCCCGTTTTTCAGCACCACGAAGGCCTTGACCTTCTGGACCTTATACGGATCGGGCACACCGATGACCGTACACATGAGCACGTCCGGGTGAGCATCGATGATGTTTTCCAGCTGAGACGGATAGATGGAGTAGCCGGAGGAGATGATCATGCGCTTCAGTCGCTGCTTGTAGTAGATGAAGCCTTCCTCGTCCATGGTCCCCAGATCGCCGGTGTGGAGCCAGAGCAGTCCATCCTCGTGGAGCTGGAGCGTGCTTTCCGTTTCCTCCTGATTGTCCAGGTATTCCTTCATGACCGTCGGTCCGCTGATGCAGATTTCCCCCTCGTCGCCGTAAGGCACCTCCACCTTGGTGCTGGCCTTGACGATCTTATAAAAAGTGTCCGGGTACGGGATGCCGATGCTGCCCTCTTTGAAAAAGCTTTTCGGCGTCAGGCAGCTGGCGGTGACGCATTCGGTGGTGCCGTAGCCCTCGCGGATCTGGACCGTAGCCCCGTGCTCCCGCAGGAAAGCGTCTACTTTCCTCTTCAGTTCTATGGAAAGGCTGTCGCCGCCGGAGAAGACTCCCTCCAGGCACGCCAGGTTCACGTTTTTCATGTTGCGGCTCCGCAGAAGGGCCTCGTAAAGAGTGGGAACGCCGGCAATGTAATTGGGCTGGACTTTTTTCAAAAGCTTGGCGTAGGTCTTGACGTTGAACTGAGGCACCAGAACGCAGACACAGCCGCTGATCATCATGGTGTGGATGCAGATGCCCAGACCGAAGCCGTGAAAAATAGGCATGATTGCCAGCATCTTGTGTCCCTCGATAACACAGTCGCAGGCCGCCAGGCTCTGGAGCGCCAGGGCATTGAAATTCAAATTGGTCAGGATGATTCCCTTGGTTGTCCCCGTGGTCCCTCCGCTGTAGAGGATGGCGGCAGGGTCCGCCCCATGCTTGGAAGCCTGGTATTGACCGCTGTAGCTTCGTCCCATCTCCATCAGCTCCGTGTAAAGGGTGATGTTGCTTCTCACCGGAGGCTTCTGGATCTTTCGGCCCTTGGTCAGCTTGAAGCCCAACTTCATGACGCCTTTAAGCTCCGTAGAAATGGATGCGATCATGATTTGTTCCAGGTCCGGCAGCTCCCACAAAATTGTCTCCAGCTTGGGATAGAAGGCGTCCAAAATCAAGATGCCCTTGCTGTGAGAGTGATTGAGATAAAATTTGATCTCACCTTCCGAAGAAAGCGGGTGGATCATGTTGGACACGCAGCCCAGCAGATTGATGGCGTAAAACATGATGACGCCCTGAGGCGTATTGGGCATGCAGACCGTGATCCTGTCGCCCTCCTTAAAGCCCAGAGCCGCCAGACCCTTGGCGCATATATGTACCTTTTCTACCAACTCCTGATAGGTTGTTTTGGCCCCCATGAATTCATAGGCAATGTTGTCCGGGTAGTTCCCGGCGTTTTTCTCGACTAGATCGAACATGGAGCAGTCGGGGTAGTTCAACGTGTGGGGCACTCCTCTGTAGGAGCTAAGCCAGGGTGTTTTTACTGTCATTTCTGATTTCCTCCTTGATCGGTCGTTCCAGGTCTTCCGGATGAGCGAGGATTTCCTCCAGCAGCCGGATGGATCTGGCAAAATAAAAGCCGTCCGCAATCCGTTCGTCGATGGCTGCACCGATGGACATGACGTCCCTTACTTCAGGCGTGCCGTTTTCGTCCAGGATGGTCTCCTTGTGGATCTGGCCGATGGTTATAACGATGGAATTGGTTCCGTAGTTGTTCAGATGGTGGTATGCCGCATTGCACTTGATGCTGCCCAGGTTGGAAAGGAGCACCGTGGCGTAGTTGGAGTCGTCCCGGCAGATGCTTTCCGGCATCCAGCCGTGAAAGTCGAGAAAGCGAAACATGAACATGACGAACCGCATGACGGGACGCGGCAGCTTTGCCAGGTTGTCCAACAGGTCGTTCATGTCGTTGCCGCCTTCCTTGCGGATCTGTTTTGATTCCCCCAGGATCTTGCGGCTCATGTCCTCCAGAGTGGTGTCGCCGGTGACCTCCGTGATCAGCAGCGCTTCCTCGGCGTTATCCTGAAACCGGCGCTTTACCACGAAGGCCAGGGTGATTTTATTCCTCATGTAAAAGCGTTTGCCGTTTATAAAACGGTTCAGCAGGGGCCTGTGGTATACGGTCTTCGCCACTGCCGTGGTAAAGACATGGAAAGGCGTGGTCTTGTGGGCTGCGCCCGGGCCGTTTTTTTCTTCCAGGTAACGCATCATATTGGTAACGTCCAGCCGTTCTTCTATGTAGACCTCCGAATCGCACCGGTTGGGCATCAGATGGGGCATGATGGCGTGAAAGCCGTCGATGTCCTTGATCCAGACGCCGTCTCTGCGGTCGCCCCGCTTTTTCTTTTGGTTATTTGTCATTTTTCCCTACCTATATATATTCCAAAAACTCATGCAAAATTATATCACAAATCGGCGAGCCACGCCAGTAAAACAAAATGATCCTGAAATCCATCTTGAAATCCGGAAATCCAATCTAAAACCAAATACAGTGTTGCAAATATTCCGAAAATTGGTATAATTAGAGCAGGTATTTAGAAAAAAACATAAGGAGGTTAGAATTTGTAAAGCACTGATATCCGGACCTGAAGCGAATTAAAACGAGCATCAAAAGGAGGAGGATATGATAGAAAAGCTAAAAAACGAAGTGCTGACATTCAGTCCAAGACGATCACTCATTGCGGCGATCCTAGTCATTTTCGTAAGCTGGCTGCTGACCTTTGCCATGCCGAACGATCCGGCAAACTTTAAGGCGTGGTCTTTATTGCCGGCATTTTTCCTGGTAGTCTACATATTCGTGACCAAACGAATACTGGAATCTCTGGTTTTGGCATCCGTCATGGGATTCATCATGCTGTCGTCCACCATGAACATACTGAGCGCATTCAGCGATACGCTGCTGGGCGTTATGATGGCGGAAGACATTGCCTGGCTCATCATCGTCTGCGGTCTGATGGGAAGCATCATCAGTCTCATCGAACGATCAGGAGGAGCCTTTGCATTCGGAGAATGGGCAGCAACCAAAGCCAAGAGCAAGAAATCCGCACTCATGTGGACCTGGATCTTAGGAATCATTATTTTTATCGACGATTATCTCAACTCTCTGACAGTAGGATCCTGCATGACCAGCCTCACAGATAAGCACAAGATCCCAAGGGAAATGCTGGCCTACGTGGTAAGCTCCACGGCAGCTCCGCTCTGCGTACTGATCCCTATTTCAACATGGGCGGTATTCGCAGGGAGACTGCTGGAGACCAACGGCTGGGCAACGGAAGGCGACGGACTTCTCTACTTCATCTATACTATTCCGTTCAACTTCTACGGCTGGGCAGCTGCACTTCTGGTACCGCTGGTAGTGTTCAAGGTGGTCCCTATATTCGGACCGATGAAAAAGGCTGTACAGCGTGTTGACGAAGGTGGACCGCTGGCGCCTCCGGGATCGGAAAAGATCGACATCCACGCAGGGGACGAAGACATGGAAATGCCGGAAAAGCCGCGCATGATCAATCTGTTCCTGCCGATCATCGTGCTGGTGGGCGCTACCATCTACTTCGACGTGGATATGCAGATGGGAGTTCTCTGCACTCTGGCGTTTATGTTCGTGTTCTATCTAGCACAAAAACTCATGAGCGCTATGGAATTTGCCGATGTATGCGTCAAGGGCATCCAGAACATGATCATGCCGCTGATGTTGATGGTTCTGGCGTTCCTCTTCGCAGAGATCAACGACCAGATCGGCTTCACCGCATACGTTATCGACTCGGTAGCAGTGCTGGTAACCCCGGCTCTCATGCCTGTGACCATATTCCTGGCTCTTTCCGTAACGGAGTTCATCACGGGAACCAACTGGGGCATGTACATCATCGCACTTCCAATCGTTATTCCACTGGCTATGCAAATGGACGTGAACATGGCTCTGGCAGTAGGTGCAGTTCTTTCGGCAGGCGTACTTGGAAGCCACTGCTGCTTCTATTCCGATGCTACCATCCTGACTTCGGCAGCATGCGGATGTGACAACTTCAGACACGCCTTCACCCAGATGCCGTTCGGACTTCTGGCAGGCGTCATCGCAGCCGTATTCTTCCTGGGCGCAGGATTCATATTCTAGAAGGAGAAAAATCATGTTCAGAGAAATGAGACTCAGTAAGCAGTTATTGCCAAGGGAAAAGAGTATAGACATTTTAAAGAAAAGGACTGCCGGCGTCCTTGCCGTATCGGGGGACGACGACTATCCCTACACCGTGCCTCTCAGCTATGTCTACGACGAGGAAAAGGACAAGATATATTTCCACTGCGCCAAGAAAGGCCATAAGCTGGACGGAATCGCCCGCAACCCGAAGGTGTCCTTTTGCATAATCGATAAAGACCAGATAGTTCCGGAGGAATACACCACCTACTTCAGAAGCGTAGTGGTTTTCGGAAAGGCGCGGATCCTGGACGACCCGACGGAGAAGCGGGCGGCGCTGGAGCTTCTGGCTGCAAAGTATTCGCCGGATCACGAGGAAGGCCGCAAGAAAGAAATCGAAGGCAGCTTCAACGCAGTCTGCATGGTGGAGATAGCCATCGACCATATGAGCGGCAAGGAAGCAATAGAGCTGGTGAAGGGAAAATGACCGGAAACAAGGACACCCTCTACATCGGCTGCCATCTGTCGTCGGTTAAGGGCTTTGAAAATATGGGAAAGGAAGCGCTGCAGATCGGCGCCAACACCTTTCAGTTTTTTACGCGAAATCCCCGAGGTGGAAAGGCAAAGGCCATCGATCCTCAGGACGTGGCTAATTTCCGAAGGCTTGCTGAGGAGAATCACTTCGGCAAGCTGGTGGCCCACGCCCCCTACACCCTCAATCCATGCTCCGCAACGCCTAAAGTGCGCGCCTTTGCATATGAGGCAATGAGCGACGACATGAAGCGGATGGAATATCTGCCGGGGAACTTTTACAACTTCCACCCGGGCAGTCACGTTGGTCAGGGGACGGAGGAAGGCATCCGCATGATCGTGGAACTTTTGAACCGGATCATTGCGCCGGACCAGTCTACGATTATTTTGCTGGAAACCATGGCGGGTAAGGGCAGCGAGATCGGCGGACGCTTCGAAGAACTGAGAGCCATCATGGACGGCGTGGAGCTCAAAGACAAGGTCGGCGTCTGCCTGGATACCTGTCACGTCAGCGATGCCGGGTATGATATTGTGGATGATTTAGACGGAGTCGTGGCAGAGTTTGAGAGGGTCATCGGCATGGAAAGGCTGCACGCTTTGCATATCAATGACAGTCTCAACCCTGCGGGTGCTCGTAAAGATCGGCACGCCAAGATCGGAGAGGGAAAGATCGGGCTGGAGGCTATCGTGAATGTGCTGAATCATCCTAAATTAAAAGGGCTTCCGTGTATTTTGGAAACCCCAAATGAACTGGATGGATATGCGGCAGAGATCAAGCTGCTGCGGGCGGAGTATCGAGGATAGAGCAGAGCGCCGGCGTGGCGGGTGTGTCCCGTGGCGTCTGCGGACTGCGCTCTGCTTCGGTATGCTGCTCGTTGAGCGCCGGCAGCCTTCACACGCCGGATGCGTTTAGCAGTCGTCCTCCCGTCCCAGCTTGGTATACGCCTTGTCGAAGGTGATGACTACGAAGTAGTTTTCGTCCACCGCTTTGACCGCATCATTGGCGGTTTGCAAGATTTCTTTTTCTGTCACTTTGCAGCCGGGTCCCAGAACCACGTCGAAGATGATATTGGTGTGGGTAGGTCCCGGAACGATCCTGAAATCGTGGATGCTCTCCACGCCTTCCAGCGGGGCAAAGGTCTCCGAGATGAGAGCTTTCATCTGATTGATCAGCGGGTCGTTGACCTTGATGGGATCCATGTGGGCGACGAACTCGATCCGCAGAGTTTCCTTGACGATCCGCTCTATGTTGTCGATCATATCGTGGCTTTTCATCAAATCCCCGTCGGCGTCAACCTCGATGTGGATGGATGCAAAGATTTTCCCCGGTCCGTAGTTATGGACCATCAGATCGTGGATGCCCAGGACGCCTGGTTCCCTTTCCACCGTTTCGGTGATGGCGTCCACCAGCTCCTGATCCGGCGCTTCGCCTAGCAGCGGGCTGGATGTCTCCCGCACAAGCTGGATGCCGGACCAGATGATGAACAGGGCAACGAGGCAGCCCATGTAGCCGTCGATCTGGATGCCTGCGAACTTTCCAACCAGGACGCTGACAAGAACTACGCTGGTAGAGATCACATCATTTCTGCTGTCGGCAGCCGTCGCCATCAAGGTGACGGATTTTATTTTTTTGCCGATGCTGACGTTAAAGGCGGACTGCCACAGCTTGATGAGGATGGCGACCACCAGGATGATGATTGTGACGTAGCTGAACGTCAGCGGGTCGGGGTGTAGGATCTTGTCGATGGAGCTTCGGAAAAGCTGGATGCCGATGACGATGATGAATATGGAAATAAACAGCCCGGTCAGGTATTCGATGCGGGCGTGACCGTAAGGGTGATCTTCGTCCTCCGGCTGGGATGCCAGCTTAAAGCCTACCAGTGTGATGATGGACGAAGAAGCATCTGCCAGATTGTTGATACCGTCGGCGACGATGGCGATGCTCTTTGAAAACAGACCGATCAGTATTTTCATGATGCAGAGGATCAGGTTGGAAATGATCCCCACCACTCCGGCGAATTTGCCGTAGCGCTCACGCACCACCGGATCGGAGGTGTTTTCGTAGTCCTTTATAAAGATTTTGATCAAAAATTTCCCCATAATATCCGTTCTCCCCAATAAGAGTGTTACTTAGCAGATTCGGCGGCTTCCTTGATGGCATGGGCAAGCTGGTCGGCGCAGGATGTGGACTTCATGCCACAATGGATCCCTGCCAGCTTTTCCTGTACTTCCTCTACGGTCAGACCTTCTACCAGTCTGGATACGGCTTGCAGGTTGCCGTTGCAGCCGCCGCGGAAGCTGACATTTTTGACGGTGTTTCCGTCCAGTTCGAACTCCAATGCGGTGGAGCAGACGCCTCTCGGTGAAAATTCGTACTTCATTGTGCTTGTACCTCCTCTGTCTGTCGATTTGTATTTGTACCGGCGTAAATTTGTACCGGCGTGACCAAAAAAAATACCGTTTAAAGGTAAGTCATGGTATAATAAACGCGCATGATCAATATGTAAGCGTGTTTCGCAACATATATTACAGTATAGCAAAATATTATCGAAAGGGAAAGAGAAAGTAAGCATGGGGAGAGTAAGAAAAAGAGCGAGAAGAAATCCGGGAAAGAAAAGAAATAAGCTGGTAATAATCGTGGCTTCGCTGGCAGTGGCGGTGATAGCCATAGGCGCTATCGGCGTCATTTCCTCCGGAGGAAACATCCTAGGCGGTTTGCCCGATACGGATGCAAAGGCAGAGATCATCAGTCCGCTGACGGGGCAGAACTATACGGAGGAGCTTCCGGCACGTCCGCTGGTGGTGTCCATCGACAATGTAGGAGATGCCATACCTCAGTCCTGGCTTTCCAAGGCGGACCTGGTTTACGAATTTCCCGTAGAGGGCAACCAGACCAGACTGCAGGCGGTATACTACGGGCAGTTTCCCGATGAGTTCGGACCGGTGAGAAGCACCAGACCGTATTTTGTGGACCTGGCGAGAGAATACAAGGGGATATTCCTGGCACACGGATGGAGTCCGCAGGCCAAGACCTATCTGCTTTCGGACGTGGTCCCTTACATAAATGCCATGAACAGTGACTGCAAATTTTACAGAGTCAGCGACAAGAGTGCACCTCACAACTCCTACATCAAGTGGGAAGAAGTAAAGGGCAAGATCGACCAGCAGGGCTGGTGGGATGAAAAGCAGGATATCCGGGCGTTCAAATTCCTGCATGGCGCCCAGCAGAATGAAGGGGCAGCGGCTACAACCATCAATGTCAGCTACTCCAGCAGTAAATGCGAGTTCACCTATGATGCACAGACAGGCAAGTATACCAGGACCATCAGCGGCAAAGCATACATCGACAAGGAAACGGGCGAGAGCATTACGGTAAGCAACATCCTGGTGCAGAAAGTAACCAGCAGTAACTACGACAGCTACGGCAGGCTGAACATCGACATGTGCGCCGGAGGGGAAGCGATTCTCTTTACCAACGGCGTTGCGGTGACGGGCAGTTGGTCAAGATCCGACCTGGATTCCAGGACCATCTTCATCGACAGCGAAGGAAACG
>JAUNBU010000051.1 GCA_030526925.1 Bacillota bacterium
GCAGCGATCCGGATCTCACCGAAGTCTGCAAAGAGCGCTGCATTCTCTCTGATGATGATATCCACATCTCTGGTCAAGGTATTGTAGGCTTGCAGGGTTCCTGCCGAAAACATTCCGCCACCTTCTGCGTGAGTGGTCGCTTTCATCTCCGCATTTGATTCCGCCTGCACGATGATGTCATCATATGCGTATAGATCGGCGCCTGCCTTGATCTGGACCAGCACTCTCTGGTCCACAGTATTCCTGGCATATTTGCTGTCAGCGTTACAAAGGATCCCTACAGCATTACCATCTACCTTGGAATCTGCCTTTGCCAGGTCAGATGCCTTTAGGATGATGCTGCCTTTGATACTCTTTACGGCTGCATTGGCTCCAATATAACTCTCTGTGTAATAATATCCCTTGGTCGGTACATTATTGTAAGTAATGGTGATCCCCGCAACATCCCAGCCTGACGTGATCCTTGCAACAGCGTTTCCTTCATTGTAGGAGATGACTCTGATATCTTTCGTTGCAGTGATATCCGTATGATCCCCGATATATGCTTTAACAGTCTGTTTCTTCGACGATGTCCCGACGTGAGCTTCCATAAAGCCCACTGAGCCGGAAAGAAGTGATCCGCTCGAGCCCTGTGCGCTTGTTGCGCTGGATGTTGTGACACCCTTTGCTTCCACATCGACTTTGCCGTCAGCCAGAATCGTCAGTTTGCCGTCAGCATTGATCCCTGTGATATAGCTTTCCGTCGTATCTTCGGAAATCGATTTGGCAAAAAGTCCGCAAAATCGGGCTAAATTGATCGTGGTCGGTTTATTGGCGATTGCTTCCGCTTTGGAATTGGTATCAGCAAATACTGTCAGGTCTCCTAAGATCCTGATATTGCCGCTTCCTTTGACATATGCTTTGTTGGATACCCGGCTTGTGGCTGTTGCTGTAGCGACGCCCGCCGATACAAGGGAGATCTCCACCCCTGACCCGGACAGCGTTCCCACCGAGGCATGGGCGCCCTTGTCGTTATTCGCACTCCCTATATCATAGATGGATTTGACGATCATGTTTCCTTCTACATATCCCGTCCCGTTGAATTCCATGGCAGCATATTGGGCCACATTGACGGTGGCCGTAGTGGTGTTGACTGCAACATCGAGGATGCTGATGCTGACAGCTTCTGTGATCACGCTGGCATCGGCGATGGCTTTGCCCTTTACGATGACGATAAGATCGCCGGAAGTCACCTTAAGGATCCCGTTCCCCGTAACGTAAGCCTTCGCTTTCGTCGCTGCCGTTGCCACTGCCGCGTTAGCATCGAAGCTGGCAAGGCCGATCTTGACGCCCGCACCTCCACCAGGACCGGTGATGGCATCTGCTCTAGTCTGGTAGCCTACTGCAACGATCATATTTCCGGCGCTGATGCCGTTTCCTGCTGTGGATCCCGTTGTATCAATATAAGCAGAGTAATCACCATTAGCATCTGCCCAAATCAATACAACGCCAACATCGACAAGACTGATTGCCACGGTCGGTTTCAGGACTTCTGCCTTGGCATAGGAAGTAGCGAATGTATCTACAGTCAAATCACCGGAGATATCGGTCCTGGCACCTTTTACATATGTCTTTACCATGGAATCGGACAGCGCATTAGCGGTACTTGCCTGTGCACTTGCCAATGATACTGACGCAACGCTGGCTCCAACCTTGGCAACAGCTCCGTAATTGGTATTCACATCCGGTATCTTCGGCTCTTCTCCTTCATAACCGATCTTCGATTCCTCTACATTGTACATCGAACGAACCAGCAGCGAATCTGCCTTGATCGTTGCTCCTTCTAAATATGTGGTCTGTTCCGCCTTCAGCTCAGCTGTCACCACTGCCACTGCAACATATGCGCCACTTATGGTCACCTTTGCCGGTTCAATAAATGCATAAGCGTTTGCCGTCCCCCTGGTGATCACCTGGATGTCCTTGCCTGTGATATCCCCTGTTCCTGACAGATATGCCTTGGCTATCGTCGTCACCTTGGCATCGGCCACATTGGTCTTGACCTCTACCAAAGCTGCCGATGCCCCTCCCTTGGCCTGGGAGGTCTGCGCCTGTGCATTGGATGTATAGGTGTTGCTGACCGTGATGTCTGCCGCTTGAATGCTTCCGGTAGAGTTCACGCCTGCGTTAAAGTTTCCTTTGGCCTCTGCGATGCTGACATTGACTCCCACAGCAACCAGGCCGAAGCTGAGATTATCTGCTTTGGCGTTGGCCGTGGAGATCCCTGTATTGGTCACCGTGATGGCTCCGTCTGCCGTGATGCTTCCTGCCGACACTTCTGCAGTGGATGTTGCATTAGTTTTAGCAGTCAGCCCATTGGCATTGACCACCGCGAGTCCTGCAGCCGCGGAGAAGATATAGGCTTCTGCCATGTTTGTAAAGCTCATGGTAAGGGTGTTGGCGCCACAGCCGTTTTCGCCGTTATCGTCTGCTTTGATTTCTCCAAAGATCAGCTGGAACTGATTGATCCCCATCGGGGTACAGTTCTGCTGTGATACAACGTTGAGGCTTCCTGTAAGCCCTCCGGATCCGTCAGCCGTAAGCCGGATGGTCCCGCTGCTGTCGATCTTCGCTTCCTGTACGCTTCTCAGTTCTGCCTGTGCCACCGATATATTGGCTGTGATGGCTCCGCCGGAAGCGTTGGCGATGATGGCGTATGCTCTCGTATTGCCATATGCGGAAACGTTGAGCGCTCCCGCCTCGATCCCGCCGGTGGTCCCTGTGATCAGCGCCCTGTTGCCGGCGTCATTGTATGCTTTGCCGTAATTTACCGCTACGACATAAGAACCTACACTACCCGTAATGACCGACGTGATGGCCTGAGAAGTGTACGGCTTGTCGGCGGTGCCAGCCTGTACTGTTATGCTGCCGGCTTTCAATTGTGCTCCATCCGTATCGATCATGGCCCTGTTGTCCGTTTTGATCTGGGATAACGCTACCGTAGCGCCCGCAGCGACCATACCGGCGGTGATAGCCGTGGTTGATACGGTCACGTTCCCTTCCATATTGGCCGTTACGGCGATGTACTCCGCTGCCGTCACAGACATCTTGTTGATGGCGCCGTATCCGATGACACGGTTCATGCCAATGGCTACGATGCCGTTGATTGCCACGGTTCCACCGGTCACTCCCATTCCTTTGACGGAGACTTCTCCCCGCGCCAGGTTTTGGACGTCAACGCTCTTGACGTTGACATAGCCACCGCTTCCCGCAGACCCAGGCTGCGGTTCTCCGTAAGGCGTCAGTCCAATATAGGTCAAGGCTGTCATCTTGTTGATGGAGATGGATACAGTAGCGCCTACAGCAACGCCGCCTGCCGCCAGACCGATAACGAAGGTCCTGGCGTCCGAAGTGAAATCGGTCGAAAGCTTCAGATCAGCCTGCGGTGCATCGATAATGACGCCCTGTCCTACATAGGTGTCGATCTTTGTCTTATTGATGGCTGTGGCTGAGCCTGCATTGACTCCCGCAGCTCCTACAGCTATTCCTGAGGCTACCGAGGTGGCATTGGTGGTTCCCGTTGTCTTGACGGTGATGATCCCCGTAATGTTTGTCAGCTTTGCCGTTCCGTTGATGGCAGTCTCTATAGTTCCCGTATAAAGGGTCACACCCAGGGAGCCAGTGACGCCTGCCAGACCGCCGCCTACTGCCAATGTAGCGGTGATCACGGTGCCATAGTTCATGGAGGCTTCGACGGTAACATCTTCCGCTTTTTGTACATCACCTGCCATGATGGCTTTCACGCCGGAATTGACCGTCAGAACTGCTGCCGCAACGGACACACCTGCGTATCCTCCGGCGCCCAGAGTTACGGAAATCACACGGATGGTCGATTTATTTGAATCTGAAATCCCTTCGTCTTTTACTTTCTGATTGATGTCTCCAGAAGTCATGGAGGAGGAGTTCCCGCCGTCGCCCTTTACCTGTATCACATCGCTCTTCCTGTCCTCAATGGTGGTTTCAGCCGCTCCTGCCTGAGCGTAAACCAGAACATCTCCGCCGATGATGAGGGTCGTTCCCGACTCTACCAGAGCCTGCACGTTGGAATTGAGAATGGCAACGGCAACTCCGACACCGACACCCGCCGTGCCGCCGATGGCAAAGGAGCCTGCGATCAGATCTACGCTGAGCGTATCTATTGCTTTCACCGTAAGGTTCCCACCTGCTTCAATGGTAGTACCGCTGTTGATGATGGCGGATGTGGTATCCTTGAGTTCCTCGAGTACTCCGTTGTTGTTGATAACGGCTCCTGTGGTTTCTTTTTTGTTGTCCAGCTTCGCCGTCTTGTCGTAGGTGGTGTCGTTCATAAATGCATCGCTGGTAGTTTCCTTTTCGTCACCGGTATCGTCTTTGACATCCTGTCCGTATCCGCTTCCGTTTTCGGTAACATCCTCAGCATTGTTTCCATCGCTGGCCAGCAGGTCGTCCATGCTTTCGTTCGGCCTATGGCCCTGAGCTTCCCCATGGGCATTCTCAAATACATGATCCGTCTGCTTCTGTGGATCCATGGAAGAGTCGTTTTCATTCTTGCCCTCCGTATTGTTCACGTAAATGGCATTGTGAGCATCCTCACTCAGCTTGCTGCCTACCACGACGACGGACACGGTCCCTGCAACGCCTGCCGTAACGCCGCCACCGAAGGACCCGGTATAGATCTTGACTTCTCTGTCGGATCTGGCCGATACAGTCACGTCTCCCGTTGCAGTGATTTTATTATTCTCTCCGATCTCGGCTGCTACCGTATTATAGGCAACGCTGACCAGCACAGTAACGCCTACCCCTGCTGTTCCGCCGCCTGCCAGAGTCGCTGCGATAGCCAGGAATTCATAATCGTCGACTGCCGATACGGTAAGGCTCCCGGCTTCAATGACCACGTCATTTTCTGTGTATGCTTTGGTGATGACTTTTGTGATGACGATATCCGCTGTTCCGCCAACACCTGCTGTTCCGCCTACCGCCGCCCCTGCGGCATCTGCGCTGACGTATTCTTTGGAATTCGCCCGGACCTTTACATCTCCCGATGCGTAGATCTTCGATGCCTCTCTGATGTATACCAGTGTCTCGTTATAGAAATAGGTAACGACAACCACCGCCGAAACACCTGCCGTTCCGCCGATCCCTGCTGTTACTCCGATATTGATCAGTTTACTGTCAGAAGCTGCCTGAACGGTAACATTCCTTACTTTGTTGCCTGTTGTTCCTACCGTACCTCCCAGGATGGCATGTACTTCATTCTGGAATACCAGTACATTGGCTCCGCCTGCTACTCCAACTTTCCCTGCGGCGCCGAAGGCTATAGCCAGCAGCCATATCTCATCCTGTGCATCAGAAGATACGACCACATCTCCAGGACAGGTGATCTGCCCGCCCAGGATCTGAGCCGTTACCGTTTTATTGAATACCAGCGCTACAACGGTAGCCCCTACGCCTACATTCCCTGCTACCGACAGGGAGCCTGCCAGATTCAGCAGGTCGGTATCGTCTGCCGCTTCAACATAGACCCCGGGTAGAGGGTCGTCGTCATCTTGGCCTGT
This sequence comes from Bacillota bacterium, assembly GCA_030526925.1. GTDB lineage: Bacteria > Bacillota > Clostridia > Peptostreptococcales > Anaerovoracaceae > Lentihominibacter. The sequence goes on from JAUNBU010000051.1 coordinate 5,571, forward strand.
ACCATCCTGCTTTGCTACAGATATGGTGGTATGCTCGCGCACGGTGGCCTTGACGATATTCTTCACAACCAGCGTATTGATGACGCCGGTTATGGCGTTCTGGGTACCTGCTCCCGCCGAAACGGAGATCATAATGATATCTTCCTGTCCCGTGGCGCTGATGATCACGCCTTTTCTCTTATCCTCGCGATTCGGCGTTTTGATCCCACCGGAAGAGGAAGAGGATGCTGTCGCAGAGGTGGCAGCTGCCATGATGGTCCAGACGCCGATGTCCACCTGTATATCGTTCTTGACTACTGCCGTACTGATGGTCGCGCCCACCGCCGAACTTCCCGCTACAGCGAGACCTCCTGCGATGAGGTAGATCTGGGAATCCCCATCAGCGATGACCCCGATGCTGTCGCCTGCCGTGATCCTGCCCGGAGCGTCCTGCGTGCTGTCTGCGATCTGTGTCAGCACGGTGCTGTTCTTGACGATCACAGGGATCACGCCGGTCAGTCCGTTGCTGCCTGAGGCGCCTGCCGCCACATCGACCAGCAGAATGCTTTCATCAGCCGTCGACTGTATCAGCACGTTGCCCTGTTCCGCCGTGATCTGGACCGCTTTCTCGATGATGGTGGAGATCACTCGTTCCAAAACGTTGACGTTCACGATAGCTCCTACTGCCGCTCTTGTGCCGACGCTGAGGCTGGCATTGATCTGGAGCAGCGTGGAGGCTGCGTCTGCCAGAATATTGATATCTTTGAGCGCCTTAATGACTGCCTGCTGACCTACGTGGATGCGGGTCTTGGAATCAGTCACCAGAACACTTAATACTCCTGCTACAGAAGTTCCGGAACCGCCCAGGGCAGCGCTGGCGCTTGCCATGATGCTGGTCAGCTTTTCCGTCGTATCGGCAGAGATGTTCACGCTGCCGGTATTGCTGATCACGGAACTCCCGTCTCCGATCGAGGTCTCGGCTTCGCTCTCCGTTACGGTCACGTTAAGCGTACCGCCTGCAGCCACATTACCGCCGCTTACGGCTGCGCTGGCCGCAATCAGAGTAAGGTCTCCTGTCAGCTGAGCTGCGATGGTCGCATCGCCGCCTGCTTCTATATAACTGCTGTTACCTACTGCAGCTTCTGCTTCATTCTCCATGACGATCGCCGTAAAGTTGCCGCCGATGGCACTGCTATTCGTACCGCCGGCAGCAGATGCTGCCACGGTGATCACCAGGGCATCCATGGATTGCTGCGCCTTCTGCAGATAACTCCCTGCAGTTGAAATCCTCGTATTGTTTCCTACGGACGCACTCACCTCGTCTTCATCGTAAAGGAATCCGACGGTAAGCCCTACGCCCACATTGGATCTGCTGGCAGAAAGGGATCCCGCTATGATGCGTGCATTGGTATCGCCAATGGCAGCCAATACCATCCCTTCTTCACCTGCATCTCCTGTCAGAATGATATTGACATTGTTGCCGACCATCGCCTGTGTCTCGTTGAAGAAGAATACCATGGCGAAGGAGCCTGCGCCGGAGAATGTGCCCGTTCCGCCCGAAACGGCTCCGGATATAGCTTCTGCATAGTAGTTGACCGAGCCCAGGAAGTTGAGAAGGTCGACTGCATCCAGCAGCGTATCAGTGCTGAGATTTATGTTCACTTTGTATCCTGCATCCGATCCTGTGCCGGACTTGGTCATGTGTATGATTCCCTGCTCCGTCTTAGGCACTACCGTAGTACCGTCCGAACGTGTAATGAGCTCGTCCATACCGAGAGCAGTGTTGTAATCCTCGCGACTGACTACGATCTTCGTTGCCGTCACCGTAAGGTTCTTGCCCTTTATGGATGCATTGTCCCTGACCTCAGCGATAACATCATTGTAAGCATATATGAATGCAAAGGATGCGCCTATGCCCACCTTGGCGCCTCTTGTCGAAATTGAATATCCGCCTGCTCTTACAGCCAGCTTGCTTTTGTCTGCTGCAGTTACGGTCACATCGCCACTATCGCTTACGATCACTGCATACTGTCCTACCGATGATCTAGTCTCTGCTTTTGAAACCAGTATGGAAACCGCTCCTGCAATCGCAGCATTAGCCGTGCCTGTTACGGAACCGGCCAGCGCCTGCGCTGCAATGTATCCTCTGAAATCTCCATCCATGTTCTGTGACAGCTGTGAATCTATGGTCACGCCCTCAGCGCCCTTCAATACGATCGGAGATGAAACTGTTGAGTCGCTTATCTGCACGATAGCTTTATTGTTGTTTACGGATATGGCCACACCCATGGCTATGGAAAGGCTGGAGTTCCCCAACGTCATGGTTGCCCCGGTTCCCAGCACGCGGAAATTGCCGTCATTGTCTGACAAAAGCATCAGCTGCTTCGCCGAATCAATGCTGCCGTTCACCTGCGTAACTGCCCGGTGATTCGTTATGTTCAAACCCACCGCTGCCGCCACCTGGATGGATTTGGCCGGCGAAGCGTTCTGTGTATTTATACTGCCGCCCTTGCCCGAAGAGTTGCTCTGGTTCTGCTGGTTGGCCGTATTGGCAGCGCCTCCGGCTTTGGAACCGTCGCCGGTGCTTTCGGTGCTGACGTTCTGTGTATTCAGCACATTGGAGGATGCGGACAGGTTGTTGTTGGCCTGCTGCCTTCCGCTCTGTCCGCTCTGATTGCTGTTGTTGCTGTTATTGTTCAGACTTCCGTTTACAGTGGTCGCCGTATTGTTATTGGTGTTATTGTCACGTAAGCCTTGATAATCACCGTTGAGTACCTTGTTGGTCTTATCTTCCGCTGTATCCAGCGTGGTGTTGAATTTGCTCAGATACCGCTCGATGTCAGCGCCTACGGCCGTTGCCAGAGCATTGCTCTCGTCCTCGTTATATGTGTAGCTCTTCAGAGTCGCATTGCCTGTTATTTCTGCACCCGTTCCGTTAAATGATACGAGCACGTCAGAATCTGCGATGTTGATAGCCACCGCGGCACCTACTGCAGTGGACCCACCTGCGGCAAATCCGCTTGCCTGTGTCATGGTCCTGCCCATGGCAGTGGCAGCCATCAGAAAATCTCCTGCCCTGGCAACCAATTCGGTGCCTTCTGTTTCTTCATTTATGCTTTCAGGTGGCGTTCCCGTAGTCTTTATGACAGCCCCCTCATCCACATAGGCTTTCACGGCTACATCCGTAAGGCCGATGGCAACAGCCGCATCTACAGATATGTCCTTAGTCTTTACTGTGACATTGGTGGTGGTTCCCGTGGTTCCTGTGGTTCCCGTCGTGTTGGACACACCGCTGGCGTTATCTCCGCTTATCGGATCTGTCCCTGACACGGCTGCAGTTGTACGATAGTGATCTGAAACCGCCGTGATGGATACAGACCTTCCGGTCACCGATCTGTTTTTACCGATACCTGCTTCCACCTCCAGGTTTACTATATCAAGTGCAAATGCAGCACCCACGCCTATGGATTTACCTTGATTGGTCTTAGGAGGTTGCTGTGCTGCGGTTGCCAACTGTTCTGCCGACATGTTCTGAAAAATCACAGATATGGTTATATCTGCATCCGGCATGTAAAAGCTATATGTATTGTTTCCTGCGTTTTCCACGTTAACGATGGTCACAGTTTTTGGGGTATCATTTGAGGTATAGGTATATTTAAGACTTCCTGCCGTCATAATTTTGCCTGCGGCAGGTGCAACCCTAACCGTCACCTTATCTCCCATCTTTGCCGTAGTTGTACCCGAAACCGTTCCTGCAGCGCCCTTTTCTCCTGTAGCGGAAGGAGTCGTTACATACAGATTCCCATACTCTGTATTAGTACTTGTCGGCCCCGGAATCATTGGCATTATGGTAATGGTATGCGGCTTTTCCTTAAAGGTCACGCTGACAGTGACTGTCTCCCCATCTTCCAATGTCGGCATGGTGAAGGTGAACACATTGGAGGATGCTCCCTGTGTCACGCTAACAGCGGCGCCGCTCTGAGTGATCACAGCCGTCACGCCGCCTGCTTCATATCCTTCAAGAGCAGTCAAAGTGACGGTAACAGTATTACCGTTTCTGACTGCCTTATATGTGCCCCCTGTGGCTGCAGATAAAATCAGATCTCCATCTGTCCCTGCCGCTTGATCTGCTGTTGTTCCACTGGTTGCCCCACTCTGAGTGAGGTTTTTGTCAGCCTTCCCATCGCTTCCTACGGCTGCACTGGCTGTGGTGGATTCGCTTTGTCTGGCATCTGCATCTACGACTATATCTCCGCCTGCAATAACTACACCGGCGGAATCCCCCACGATCGCTTTGACGCTTCCGTTTATAACGTCGATCGCTACGCTGCCTGCAACACCTACATTAGATGCGCCGGCTCCGGCGATAGCTTCCGTTACGAATTCGCTGGTTGGGCCTCGATTGCTCTGCTTGATATCTACCTCGAGCCATGTAAATAACGCATCCAGAGAATTGGTAGTCACTATCTTGCCCATATTCTTGAGCATATTCTGGGAATTGGTCTTGACCTGTTCTACGATATTGCTTGCAAGCAAATCCTTTAGCATACGCAGATTGGATGGATTGTTCCTTATATCCAGTTCTGTAAGTGATGCCAAAGGTGTTCCGACGGTCAATGTCTTCCATGCGCCGTTACCCAAATCGCTTACCAGATTTGCCATTGCACTCTTAAAACTGTTATATGCTGCAGAATCTCCAAACTGCTCCTCAAGTCCCATGGTTTCACATGCCTTCTGGATCAGTTCGTCCGCCTGCTTTTCTATCCAGGCCTGCAATTCTGTCTTGGCGCCGTTGTTGGTGGCTACTTTCGTGTCGCCTTCTTCCGGCATCTCGGCGGTGACGCTGATGTCTCCGCCTGCCGTTAAAGCTGCCTGTTCCACAACAGCTTTGTTGGTGTAGGACACGATATTGATCGCCACGGCGGCTCCGATGCCGGTTTTGGACTGAGTAGCCGAAGCGTTGGCGTAGATCTTGGCATCCGTTTCTCCGATGGAAGACACTTCGATGTCTCCTGCTGCCGTGGTCGTGATGTTCCCTTCTATTGCCGCGATGCTGCTGTTCTTCATCACGTTGAGATTGAAGGCTGCAGCGATCTGGATATTCCCTTCACTGGTCTGTGCCGTCTGACGGTTTGCCGTCAGGTTGCTGATCATTCCCGGAGAGATGTTGCTGCTTCCGGTACTGCCTGCCAGCTTGGATGCGCCGCCGATACTCTTATCGGCCTGCTGATCCGACTGTCCCTTCGCCGAGGCAGCATCACCGGTCGTCGAAGAAGTACCGGAGGAAGACGTCCCTGACTGCGCGCCGTTGGAGCTGGCCCTGGAAGTCGACTTGACCCTGCTGATACTGCTTGACGTCACCTTTACATTATTCGCCCGCACACTTCTCCTCAGCCCTGCATAGGAGCTGTCGTTGTATACGGTGATCCCCGGCGCTGCGCCGAAGCCTACTTTGCCGCCGGCTGCTGCCGCATTGGAAGCGATCTCGCGATAGACATTGCTCGAAGAAGCGATCACGATGTCTCCGGTGGCTACCAGCGGTCTGTCTGTCGGCGTATTGCCCGTTTCACCGTCGGTCCCCAGATAAGCCCTGGTATTCATCCCCGAAATGTTGAGGGCAAGTACAGGTGTTACGGAAATGCCACCGGCGCTTCCCGCTTTAGCGGAAACGCGCTCTTCTGCCGAATGGGTCGCCGTAATGGAAATCCCTCCCAGGCTGCCGTCTTCTCTGACCGTGATCTTCGTACCGTTGTCGATCCCTGC
>JAUNBU010000052.1 GCA_030526925.1 Bacillota bacterium
TTGGGGAACCTGGAAATCCGATACCGAATAGACTTTAATCGTGAGTGCCAAACCATATATGAATTTAATATAGCGACTTTCGTCAAGCAGACTGCACTTGATGAAAGTCGCTTATACTACTTTCTTTTATTCCACCGCTTCCGGTTGTTCCAGTCGTTCATCGGTCAGGCTTTCCTTGCCCAGAGCTTTCCAGATGAGCGCTCCTGCGATGAAGCCGATGATGCTCGGGATGAGCCAGTCAAAACCAAATTCGCTGAGGGGTATCATTCCGATAAGTCTGTCAAGTCCATCTGTCTGCAGCGCTACAAGCCCGTTGGCTCTGGCAACTGCAAAGGCATCGTACAGGCTGAACAGCGTCGCCACATAGACAGCGCCCTTCCATGCTCCATCGTTGGGTACCCATTTCTTGCACACTCCCATTATCGTCATGACGATGGACATCGGGTAGATGAAGGTAAATATGGGTCCCGAAACCTTGATGACGAAACTGGCTCCCGTGGACGCCATAAGGAATATTATCAATGTGATCACCAGGGCGATGACCCTGTACGGCACCTTCCCCTTGAATGCCATGTCCGCCCAGTCGGAGCCTGTTGCGATCATTCCCGCTGCCGTAGTCAGACAAGCGAAGATGATGGCGATGGACAGCACCACGATACCGCCGTAGCCTGCCACTCTCTGGATCAGTCCTACCAGAAGCGCCGTCTGGTCCGTATCAGCCTCAAACAGCTCCGTTCCCGTAGAACCCAGATAGCACAGCCCTCCGTATACGATAAACAGGATCACGAATGACACGGCGATGACCTTAAACAATACGCTTCTGAATTCCTTTTCCTCCGTGTAGCCCTTCCCACGTATAGCTGCTATGAATATCCCTGCACACACCAGTCCTGTCCCCACATCTCCTGTGTTGTATGCCGTCAGGAACGCATCGGAGAATGGGTGCTCATAGCTTCCGCCACCGGGACTGCCGATAGGATTCACGAATGTCAGCACCACGATGATCACCAGAGCGATCAGCAATATGGGCGTCACTAGCTTGCCGATCCTGTCAACAACATTGGATTTGTTGCTGGCAAAGTAATAGGATATCCCGAAGAAAACCAGCAGGAATATCCACTTGCTGTAGGACGGCAGCTGCGGGAATATCCCCAAAAGTCCCGTCTCATAGGCCACAGCGCCGGCTCTCGGAATCGTCCCAAAGAGAATGATGAACATCCCCAGAACCATATACAGCACGTGCCACCACGGGTTTACGTGGCGTGTGATGGACCTGAGATTATCTCCCATGTTTCCTACAGCAGCAACCGCCAGCATAGGAAGCAGTATCCCCGTCAGAGTCATTCCGATAACACCCGCAAGCACCGCTTCTCCCGACATGAGCCCGATCTGCGGCGGGAAGATGAGATTGCCAGCGCCGAAGAAAACGGCAAACATGGCAAATCCAATTACCAGACTATCCTTCCATGTATTCTTTTTCATAATTCCTTCCTCACTTTACACCTTTACTCTTTGACGTATACGCACCTTCCGGCGATATATGTCTCCTCTACAGCGACTTTATCGATTTCTTCAGCCGGAATTTGCAGAATATCCCTGTCCAATACTGCAAAGTCCCCGCTGTAGCCTTCCTTCAGCTGTCCGATGCCGGCAAAGCCGGCTGCCTTGGCGCTTTCTCTCGTGTACAGCTTGATGGCTGTCTCTATATCCACCCTTTCATCCTGTCCGCAGTCGGTGCCATCGTAGGCTCGTCTCGTAACGGCTCCCTTTAGGCACGGCATTGGGTCCGAAGGCGTCGCCCAGGATGTAGCCGGCGCATCCGTGGAAAAGCACAGTTTCACGCCCTTCTCCAGCATGGTCTTTACCGGATAGGTCTTCTGCATCCGGAAGAGCCCCAGATTCACAAGATAACTCTCGATCTCCGCATACAAGAATATAGGCTGGGTCACGAAGGCGATTCCCTTCTCCACCACCTTATCCAGGGCAGCTTCCGAAGGATCCGTCACATGCTCCACTCTGAGAAACGGCGTCTCATCGCCGGTCCAAGGCTCTTCACCGTACACTCTGTCCACAATGCGGTCTATGGCCCTTCCTCCCATGGCGTGCATGGAAAGCTGGCAGCGGTTTTCTTTGCAAAAGCCGATGGCGCTTTCCATCAGCTGGTCGGAGCACACGGGCATGCCGTATTCATCCTTCGTCCCCAGGTAGGGCTTATCCATCCAGGCTGTCTTACCGGAAACGCTGCCGTCCCCGATCAGCTTCAGTCCCGCCGCACGGATCTGCCTCTTTTTATCCATGTGTTCCCGAGGGATGCTGAATGCAGGGTCTTCTGCGAAATAGTCCCACAGATAATAAATAGCCACGTGCTGCTTCAAGCCCTTCTGCGCAGCTTCCATAAAGTCATCGAAATTGTCTGCTCCGTTGAGGTTGCCCATATCGGTCATGGCGGTGATGCCCTGAGACGCCAACAGCTGCCCCAGATCCACCAGATTAGTGACCAGCGCTTCTTTCGTCATCTCCGGCAGGATATCCGTCACCAGGTTTCTGGCGTTCTCACGCAAAATCCCCGTAGGCTCTCCCCTTTCGTCCCGGTCGATCTGTCCTCCCGGTGGATCAGGCGTGTTTTTATCGATGCCTGCCAGCTCCAGCGCCCTGCTGTTGACGCATCTGATATGTCCGCAGGTCCTGATGATAGATACAGGCGCATCGCTGCATCCACGGTCCAGGTCGTACCGATTGGGCGACCGTCTCTCAGCCAGCTTTCCTTCATCGTATCCCCAGCCCTGGATCCATTCTCCCGGTCCCTGGGTCTTTCTCACCTTGCTGATTTCTTTTGCCAGATCCTTGATCGAGCTGACCTTTGGCGGCAGGCTGGAAATCTGCTTGGAAAGCTCCGCCAGCATTGCCGCATGCATATGGGCGTCCACGAAGCCCGGAACGACACGTCTGCCTCTCAAATCAATCTGCGGGTATTCCGTTTCCGGCAGTTCCCTGCCGCTGCCGATCCAGCTGATGACGCCTTCTTCGATGATCATGGCATCTGCATATGGTCTCTCATCGTCGGAAGTAAAGATCTTCCCGTTGACGAATACCACGTTGATTTTCTTTTTCATCGGTTTTCTCCTTTCCATCTGCCCATTATTAACGCAAAGGGCATGCCAACCGTAAAAAGGCTGAAAAAAAGCGCTTTTTGTCAGCGCTTTCATTTGTATTCCACATTTTTGATAAAAATTTTTGAATTAAATCAAAAAATTTTTATTTTTTCTCCGGTTCTCTCAATCCCAATTTGTCCAGCCGGTACTGAAGCTTCTGAGGCGATATGGACAGCTTATAAGCAGCATTCTTCAGCTTCCGTTCCCGGTTCAGCGTTTCTCTCAAGATATAAATCTCGCATTGCTCCAATATCTCCGCCAGGTCCACATTACCTTCTTCCAGAGCAGTGTGCAGCTTTTCCCTGGAAAAGAGTATCTCCGGCAGTCCCGGTCTGTCTTCTGCATCATCGGAGAATCCCGACACGCGGCTGCCTCCGCTCTTTCTCAGAAACCCCTGAACGCTGTCCAAGGAGATGTGATCCCCCTTTTCCACATTGAATGCGCTTTCCACGGCATTCTTCAGCTCCCTCACATTGCCGGGCCAACGCCACTGGCTAAAAAGCTCCAGCGCCTTCAGGTTCATGCCCTTTATCTGCCTGCCCATCTTCCTGTTGTAATGGCGAATGAAATGCTCCGTCAGCAGCGGAATGTCCTCCGGTCGCTTTCGCAGCGGCGGTATCACCAGCTTCACCACTCCGATGCGGTAGTACAGATCTGCCCGCAGGACGCCCTGCTCCACCAGCTCCTCCGGGTCTTCGTTGGATGCACAGACAACACGCACGTCGAAGCTGATGTCCTTCCTTCCGCCCAGTCTCCGTATCTTCTGTTCCTCCAGCGCCTTCAGCAGCTTTGCCTGCATGCCGTAGCTCATGGAATTTATCTCGTCGAGAAACAATGTACCTCCGTCTGCCATCTCGAAGATGCCCTTGCCCGACTCCGCACCTGTGAATCCGCCTTTTTCCGTGCCGAAGAAAATGCTCTCCAGCAGATTTTCCGGAATGGCAGCACAGTTCTGTGATATGAAGGGCTTGCTTCCTCTCCCGCTCTCCGTATGCAGGGACTGGGCCACAAGCTCCTTGCCCGTTCCCGTTTCACCGTAGATCAGCACGGGTGATTTGTTCTTCGCCACATCTTTGATGACTTCCTTCAGGTTGATCATGGCGTTGTTTCCGGTGATGATGTCGTCGGTGGTATAGAGTCCGCTGTTGATGTTTTCTCTGACGCCGTCCTTCTTCAGCTCCAGCAGCTTCGCTACGTCCACGGCGCCCTCTATCCTGCCGCCCTCCATGATGGGATAGGTGGTGGTCTGCATGGTCACCGTATGCTCCTGCCAGGTGAAGGTCTGCATAGCGCCGGAGATGGTCTTGCCGGTGCGCAGGGTTTCCATGACGGTACTGTTTTCTTCCGTAAGCTCCGGATACAGGTCCACCACGTACTTCCCGGTCACCTTTTCACCGAAATCAGGGAAAAAGGACGCAGCGGAAAGGGTTTTACCGGGTCTGTAGTATTCTACGATACCGTCCCTGTTCACCACCATCATACCGTTGTTATCTTCTTCGCTGATGTCCATCAGCTTCATCAGTTTTTTCAGGTATTCGCTCATGGAGAACCTCTATACTTTTTTCTGGAATTTAGTGCCGCAGTGAGGGCAGCTTATGGAAATGTTCCCGGCGCCTTTAGGCACTCGCAGCTTCTCTCCGCATCCGGGGCATCGGAGGATCTTGTGTGTTGCATCCTGGGTGCCGGAGCCACTGAAACCGCCGTTAAAGCCTGAACCGCTGCTGCGCTTCCCGAAGCCCACACCGTTTCCGGATTTATTTCTGAAGTTGCGGCTTACAGCTAGGAATTTCTGGTTTTCCTGATATCTGGCGTTGACATTTCGCGAGAACATCCTGCAGTAAACCAGGATCAAAATGGCAAGGGTAACGAGATCCAGAATACGCCAACGCAGGAACAGATCCACCACGATGACCACCAGCGCTACGATCATCAGGAATCTGTTTAAATTATCCATCCCATATCTGCCACGCATAAAGTTGGCAAACCACATGCTAAACCTGTTCATTGAATACCTCCTGAGCAGCCTCTACCGATTTCATCGCATCCTTACAGTAATAGTCCGCTCCTATTCTTTCCGCATAGTCCGCCGTCAAAACGGCTCCTCCCACCATGATGCGGCAGTCCGGAGAGACCTCCTTGACCGCACGTATGGTTTCCTCCATGCTCTTAAGAGTGGTGGTCATGAGCGCACTCAGACCCACCAGTCTGATCTGTTTTGTTTTTACAATCTCCACGATCTTTTCCGGAGCCACGTCTCTGCCCAGATCGATCATGTCATATCCGTAATTTTCCATGATGACCTTGACTATATTCTTACCGATATCGTGGATGTCGCCCTTGACGGTGGCGATCACCACCTGACCCAGAGCCACCCTCTCTCTATCATTTTCTGCGAGGCGGGTCTTGATGATCTCAAAGCCTGCCTGGGCAGCCGTTGCCGCCTGCAGCATCTGAGGCAAAAATATACTGCCCTTTTCAAATCCCTGCCCCACTTTATCAAGAGCCGGTATCAAAAACCCATTGACGATCTCCATTTCATCGTGGTTTTCCAGCAAAAGCTTCACCGCCTCTGCCGCCTCTGCCACAAGCCCCTTCTCGATGCAATATACGATATCATGAGTTTCCCCTGTCTTTGGAGTCGTTTCTGTGGTGGTTTTGTCTTTTTTGTGCAAAGGTTCCGTCGTCATGGCTTCGACGGCTCCGTAACGCTGGATATAGCGTTCTGCGTTCTCATCTCTGTTCTTCAATACATGAAAGGCAAAAATGGATGCCATCATCTCCTCATCGTTAGGATTGATGATAGGCAGATCCAGCCCGCATTCCATGGCCATGGCCAGAAAGGTCCTGTTTATCACCGGACGCAGCGGCAGCCCGAAGCTGATGTTGGAAACGCCCAGGGCAGTCTTCAGCCCAAGCCTTTCCTTGACCATCCTGACAGCCTTCAAGGTCTCATCCACTTCCTTCTGCTGTGCCGATGCGGTCAGGGTCAGGCAGTCGATGATCACATCCTCTCTGGCGATCCCAAATCCTTCGGCTTTCTTTAGAATACGCTGTGCGATGGCGAATCGTTCCTCCGCCGTCTCCGGTATCCCCTTATCGTCCAGAGTCAACCCTACCACGGCGGCGCCGTATTTCTTTACCACCGGAAGAATGGCATCCATGACGGACGCCTCTCCGCTTACCGAATTGACGATGGCTTTGCCGTTATATACACGCAACGCAGCTTCGATAGCCTGCGGATTGGACGAATCGATCTGCAGCGGTGTTCCTGTAATTGTCTGCAGCTTTTTGACTACCAGGGGCAGCATCCTCACATCGTCAAGTGACGGTACGCCAACATTGACGTCCAGTATCTCTGCGCCTGCGTCTATCTGCTGGATGGCCTGAGTCAATATATAATCGAAGTCTTCTTCCAGGAGAGCCTGCTTCAGACGTTTCTTTCCCGTCGGATTGATCCGCTCACCGATGACCGTAACGTGATCCACGGAAACTACCGTATTGCCGCTGCACACCTTCAGCTGACGCATGGCAGGCTCAGGCCGACCGAAAGCCCTGCCCCTTCCATCTGACGCCGCAGCATCCGTTGTCTTGCCCTTTATTTCTTCGGCGATCTGTACCAGACCTTTGATATATTCCGGCGTAGTGCCGCAGCATCCACCTATCATGTCGATACCGATGTCCACGTAATCCTTCATCTTATCCACAAACTGCCGGCAGGTGATATCGTATTCGCCTGTAGCAGGATCGGGAAGCCCGGCATTGGGCTTTATGAGCAGCGGCTTATCCGTCAAAGCTCTCAATTCCTTCGCCATAGGGAAAATCTCCACAGGACCCAGGGAACAGTTGATACCCATGGCGTCTACGCCCAGCCCCTCCAGTGTCAGCGCCATAGCTTCCAGGCTGACGCCTGTAAAGGTCCGCCCGTTCTCTTCAAAGGTCATGGATACCATCACCGGCAGATGGGAATGTTCCTTTACCGCCAGGACGGCCGCCTTTACCTCGTAGAGATCCGTCATGGTTTCGATGACCGCCAGGTCTGCATCCTTTGCTCCTGCCTTGACTACGTCTGCAAAGGCTTCGTAGGCATCTTCAAAGGTCAGGATCCCCATGGGCTCCAAAAGCTCTCCCAGAGGCCCCAGCCCCAGTGCTACCTTTACATCTCTGCCTTGCCGGGAAGCTTCTGCCTTGGCATCACCTGCCGCCCTCATGGCTACCGAAACCGCTTCATCCAGAGGCATGTGGATCCCCTCCATTTTGAACCGATTGATACCGAAGGTGGCTGCGTAGATGATGTCTGCTCCGGCATCAGCGTACCGGCTATGGATCTTCTTTAGTATCTCCGGGTGCGCCAGCCCGAACTGAGTAGTTGTCTCGTCGGACCGCATTCCTTCCTGCTGAAGCATGGTCCCCATGGCTCCGTCCAGAATATATAGTTTCTTCTTGAAATCAATTGCCACAGAATTCTCCTTTTTCTCTCAAACTGCAGGTTGCCCGCAGTACGCATTCTTCGCATGTTGCCGGATGTCCGCTGACGGGATGATCCGCCAGTCCTATGATTGCGGTAATGGATTTTCGAGGGATCATCAGGCTGTCTCTCGTCACGTTCAGCCCGATCTTTCGCTGTCCGTCTATGCAGCGAATAAATTCCCTCTGCATCTCGATGGGAAAATCCCCGTATCCGGGGCTGAATCTTGATGTGGTGAAAATCTCTCCTTGCTCTTTGCTATCGGTCTTGATGTAAGTCTCTATGAGCTCCTCCAGCCGGTCGCATGCCTGCTCCGCCAGAAGGGACGCCCCGCTGTCCAGAAGTACGGCTCTCGCCATATCCGTGATTTGGGTTCTCCTTATCAGATTGTCGATCTCCATCCCAAGTGTTACGCCCATGACTGCGACTTTCCGGCAGCCTTCCAGGTGTCTTTCTATGGAAAGCCCGGGCAGCCGGATGTCCTTTCGCTCCATGATCCTGTATATCCCTCTAGGTTCAGCAGCCTCCATGAGCAGCCCTTCTGCGCTTTCCATGTCCGCCAGCAGCTGTCTGTCCGCTTCTCCTTTTACTCCCAGCGATGCCAGCCATTTATTTCTCCATATGGGTGTCCTTATCTCAAGCTTCATGACGGTTTCCTACAGCATATCCTTGATGCGTTCGTACACCTGCAGCGCTACTTTAGGGTTGTTCATGGTGTAAAGGTGTATCCCGTCCACGCCGTTGGTGATCAGATCCCGGATCTGGTCTACCGCATATTGGATGCCGGCTTCAAAAAGCTGCTCCGGCTGATTTTCGTAAAGACCTATCATTTTGGTGAACTCGTGAGGCAGGCTGGCGCCGCTGAGTGCCACCGTCTTTTCGATCTGTCTGGAGCTGACTATAGGCATGATGCCTGCCGACACGGGCACGTTGACCCCCATCATCCTGGCTTTGCCCATGAACTCGTAGAACAGCTGGTTATCAAAGAAAAGCTGGGTGATCAGCGCTTTGACTCCTGCGCCGATCTTGTATTTCAGGTTCTGGATGTCTTCATCCAGAGATTTGCTTTCGTAATGACCTTCCGGATAGCAGGCTCCCAGCAGTTCCAAATTATCGTTGCATTTTCGCTGGACTTCAATTGCCAGCTCATTGGCATGGGCGAAGTCTTTTTTGATTTCTTCCCCGGGAACCATGTCGCCTCTCAGCGCCAGGACGTTTTCGATGTCAGCTGCCGCGAGTCTGCCGATCATTTCCTTCACGTCTTCTCTCGTGGAATTGACACATGTCAAATGTGCTACCGCTTCAATGCCGTATTTCTTCTTGATATTGGAAGCGATCTCGCAGGTGGAGTTGTCCGCCAAATTGCCGCCTGCGCCGTAGGTGACGCTGATAAAATCCGGCTCGCAGATTGTCAACTGTGCTACCGTGTCGTAGATGGTCTCCAAACCGCCCTTTCTCTTTGGCGGAAAGATTTCCAGGGAAAACACGGGCTTTTTCTTTTGATACAATTCAGGTATTTTCATATTTTTTTCTCCATCGGTATAATAATTCATTATACAGTCCCAACCGTTCAAATGCAACGGTTTATCTCAACACATCCACGCCTCGCATCATAATGCCCTCTGCCAGTTTGACGATGGTTTCCTGACTTTCTTTCATTCCTCCTTCTATCCAGGTCATGAACAGATTGAGACATCCTGAAAATATAAACGCATAATAATAATCGAAGCGGTCCGCCTGTTTCCTGCTGTAAATCTCCGTCCAATCCAGAAAGCATTTAGCTTTTATCACATTCTGCAGCTTATATGAGAAGGACATATCTACCCGCTCTCCCAGCAATATCTGTGCAATGTCTTTATTTTTCACGAGAAAAGCGAGAATATCGTTGATCAATGGCAGCGGAGTATCTTTTAAAGAAACAGGTTCATGTGCTTCCAGCGTATCGCTAAATTCCTGCATCACCTCCTGCTCGATTTCTTCCAGCAATTCATACAGATCGGGATAATGCAGATAAAAGGTGCCTCTGCTGATGTCCACCAGGTCTGTCAGCTGTCGCACAGAAATCTTTCTGATGTCTTTTTCTTTTATCAGCAGCTGCATGAATCCCTGTTTGATCGCAGCCTTGGTTTTTCTGATCCTCCGGTCCTCGCAAGCTCCCATTTTTCTCTTCTTCCTTTCTCCTGTCGATTCGATAAATAGACATTTTTGCTTTAAATGTCTATTACTGCACAGATATCCTGTGCACGCCCATTGTTGTATGCATCTTTCTATTTATAATATATCTGTGTCAAATAATTTACAAGTGTTAATTAAGGAGGTCTGCTGTTTTGAGTTTTGCAAAAGTATTACGTGCTAGTTTTTCCCGTGTTTTTCGAAACCCCATAAAATGCCTGGCGCTTCTGGTAGTCATCGTGGTTTCTGCCTGCTTCGGCTTGATCACGGTGATTTCGTTCAGCCAAATGCCCAATCGTGTGCAGGATTTTCCCGTTGCTCTTGTCAACAATGATGCCGGTACAACCGTCAACGGCGAAAAAATAAATTACGGACAGGAAATTCTGGAACACACGGAGGACAACGACAGCGTCAAATGGGTGATCTGCTCCGGCGACACCTTTGACAAAGGCATCCAGGATACTAGATATTATGCTGCCTTTATCATTCCGGAGGATTTTTCTGAAAAGGTCATGAGCGCTCAGTCCGGTACTCCTGTTCAGGCAGACATTATCTATCTCAGCAATATGCGCAGGAATTTTCTCTTTTCTCAAATGACCAATAATATCAAAAATGAATTTCAGCATACCATCACTCAGTTCATCAGCGATGCCTATGTGACTTCGACTTTTGATACCCTCGATACCCTCGGTGGCAGTCTGGAAACAGCTGCAGACGGCAGCAGCCGGCTTCAGGCTGCATCCGAGCAGCTTGGGGCAGGCGTTTCTCGCCTCTATGATGGGACCTCTGCCTTAGCTGACGGCACCGGCAAGCTAAACGATGCCAGTGTTTCTCTTGCAAAGGGAACAGCTTCTCTCAGCCAAGCGGTCAATCGGATCAATATTTCTCAGATACAGCTGAGCGACGCACAAAAAGAGTCAATTAAACAGACGGCATCCGGATCACAGCAGGTCAAAATAGCTTCCCAGCAATTATCATCGGGCATCGGAAGCGCCATCAGCACCTCAGTAAAAGGAAGCCTGACGTCAAATGCTACGGAAAATACCATTTCTGCAAAAATCCTGGCTGATAGCAACGTCCAGGCGATGGTTACCGCTCTGAAAAGTCAGGGATACACGGAAAAAGAAGCAGAAGCCACAATACGCTCCATTGTGTCTGCTACACTTGATGGGGCTTCAAGTCAGATCACAGCCGAAAGCCTTTCCGCTGCGGTTTCCAAAACCGTATCGGACGCCATGGGAACCGTTGCCGGTGTATCTGCCCTTTCCGGTGCAGAGGCGGCTCTGACGCAAGTCAACACTTCTTTATCAGCTTCTGCTGCTTCTTTCCGGCAGCTCCAAGCCGCAACCGCTGATTTAAATGCAGGCGCAAGCTCCCTCTCATCCGGGATCGGTCAGCTGGATACAAAGGCCGTTGATTTAAAAACAGGTACAGGAACGCTCAGCGCCGGTGTATCTGCCCTGCAATCCGGTACTGCACAGCTTTCTTCCAATTTACGATCGGGAGCCGAAACACTGAAG
>JAUNBU010000053.1 GCA_030526925.1 Bacillota bacterium
AGGACGAGAAGACGTTAAAAGCGCTGGGCATCGACGTGACCAGCGACCCTGAATATATCACCAACAATTTGTACTACAGCTAGGAGAAAGCCTGAATGTACGGAAGGTATTTTGTGCTCTTTGCCATCCTCTTTACCGGGTGGCTCCTGAGAAAGATCAACTTTATAGACGATAAGATGAATCACAGTATGAACAAGCTTATCGTCTATTTTGCGTATCCGTGTCTCATCGTTCACAATATCGGCAGCCTGGAAATGAGCGGGCGGGTCATAACCGATTTCCTCATCACCTTCGCCATGAGTCTGGCGCTGTTTTATCTATATGCGTTATTTTGCTACTACTACGCCAAGCTGCGAAAATTCCCGGCGGAGTCCTCCAACACGGTGGAGTTCGCCATGGCAACGCCAAACAACGGATTTATGGGATTTCCCGTAGCGCTGATATTCTTCGGGGAGACGGGACTTTTGCTGATGCTTGCCCACAATGCGGCTATGAATTTCTTTATCTTCACCTACGGGACCAAATCCTTGCGGCGAAACTACGACAAGGTCCGAAAGGCTACGCCCAGAAGCGTGCTGCGAGCGGCTATCCGGCTGCTGCTCAATCCCAATATTTTGGCGCTGGCGGCAGGCTTTGCCATCAGCTTCTGTGGAGGCATGATCCCGGAGGCGGTGGACGAATACCTTCTTTATATAGGTAATATTTCCACACCTATGGCGATGATCTTCATCGGGTCCACGCTGGCAGGATACAAATTCCTCAGCATCCTCAAAAGCAGGATGATCATCGAGGCGGGGCTTGTGAAGCTGCTGTGGCTGCCGCTTCTTACGGGGCTGCTTGTGTACTTCGTTCCCGTGTCCGCCGTGATGAAGTGCATCATCGTGTTGGGCGCCAGCTTTCCATCGGCTGCGACGGTTTCAATGCTGGCGGAGCAGGAGGGGCAGGATGCAGGCGCCGCAAGCCAGGTGCTCTTCTTCAGTACGGTGCTTTCCATAGGAACGGTGCCGCTGATCATCAATATTTTGGAAATGCTCTTCCTCTAGATCCGCAAATAGGATCGCAAGCCTTGGCAGGTCCGCTGCGCAGACTGCGTGCCCTTTACAGATCCTTGCGGTTCTTGCCCACGGAAGAGTACTCACGGTAAAAAATATCTTCCCGCTCCAGGATGGCCTCGATCCGTTCCATGATAAGACCCTTGGACGCCGTGGAAAGGCTCTGGTAGCGGTTGAGCAAATCGGCGAGCTCTTCGTTGCCCGGCTCGAAATACAGCCTGTGGAGGAGTCCTTTGGAAAGGTCCTGGTTGACCAGGCTGTCAAAGCTGATGCCGTAAAGGGCTGCCAGGGCGTCTATGGTCTGCAGGTCGGGGACCTTGACGCCTGTTTCATAGGTGGAGTAGGTGGACCGGATCAGGTGTATGGTGTAGGCAAGGTCGTCCTGGCTGATGTTGTTGACCAGCCGAAGGAGCTTCATGTTGTTGCTGAGCGTCTTAAACTTCTTGATCATAGCCGAAATATGCCCTTTCGTAATCCCACGGGAAGTTGTTAAAGTCCTTTTCCTGCTCCAGAAGGTCATCGATCCGTTCCGAGATCTGCATCTTGGCTCCATAGGACAGCTTCAGATATCTGTTGATAAAATGAAGAGACTCGATCCGATGCTGCCGGTCCTTCAGCAGAGAATGGATGTGGGCGGAAATATCAAAGGAAAGCAGATAGTCCAGGTCCACATCGTAAAACTTGGACAGGGTATAAACGGTTATGAAGTCCGGGATTTTGGACCCGTTCTCCAGGGCTGAGTAGCATGAACGTGACATATGGAGCATGTCGGCGATCTTCTCCTGACTGATGCCGCGGACATTTCTCAGCAGCCGGATGTTCTTGCCCACCAGCTTATGGGCTCGGTAAAGTTCTTTGCGTTGTTTGTTAGCTTCTACTCTCATCATGATCCCCTTTCTTATGTAAAGGCCGGCTTTCGCCGGGTTTCGGTGCTTTATCGTCTGCCGGGCGATAGTCCATGAGGCAGGCAAAGTGACGGCTAGGGTCAGCCCGGATATTTTCCCGCCTGCCGGGTGCCTCCGCCCGCGACACTCTATAGAGTCATGAAAAAAGCAAAAAGGTGCACTTTTGTCGAAAAAAGTCGAAATTTGTCGAATGCCCCCGTTTGGCCTTGACGCTTCCCCCTGACAGTTATAACGAAAACCCTGAAATGAGAGGGCTGTGCCTTTTCCACTCGTATAAACTGTAAGCAGTAAACAAAGCAACTTACAGAGGGAGGAACGGATATGGCAATGGAACTGAAGGAGATCGACAAGAAGGGAATGGGCGCCAGGATCAGGGCGCGAAGAGAGGCGCTCCACATTACGAGGAAAGAGCTGGGCAAGTATCTGTCGGTCACGGGCAAGTTCATTTCCGACATCGAATACGGTGAGAAGGGCATTTCTCTGAAGAATCTCTATAAACTGAAGCAGATATTAGGCGTCACCAGCGATTTCCTGCTGGAGGGCGAGGCGGTTTCTTTGCCGGATGGGGACAAGAAACGGATGCTGAGTGAAAATATTCTTGGTTCTTTGAGCGTTTGCTCAGTTGAACAGCTGGGATGCATGGAGCAGATAGCACGCCTTTACGTCGAAGGCGTCGTCAACAAGGAATAGCGTCGTGAACAGAGAGGAACGGTTACAGCTGATTTGCGATAACTATAACAGGATCGTAAAGCATTTGAGAGGTCTGGGCGTAGACGACAACGATGCTGAGGATCTGGCGGGTGATACCTTGTTCGATGCATGCCGTGCCGTGGACAGATTGCGGGACGAGAGCAGCGTGTTCCCATGGCTGCGGACCATTGCCGACAACAAGGCCAAGAGATACTTTAAAAAGAAGATGAGGCGCAGGGAGATTTCCAACATGGTCCGCATAGAGGCGGGCGAGATCGATCTGTACGATTTTACTGCGGACGAGCTTACGGTGGAGAGGATACTGCAGCAGGCGGAAGAGAATATGATGGTGGAGCGGCTTCTGGAAAGGCTTCCCAAGGTCAACAGGCAGATCGTGAGGATGCGGTTCTGGGGCGGATACAAGTTCCCGGAGATGGCTGATATTCTGGGTCTCAATTTGAACACGGTCAAAAGCCTTTACAGGAGAAGCCTTAAGCGCCTGGAGAAGGAATACCGGCAGGATTGCGGAAGGGAGGAAGATCATGGCTGAGGAAAAGAAAAAAAGGTCCATAGAAGAGATCATTTATGATGCCACGGAAAAGCAGCTGGATCGATACCCTGAGAAGACCATAACCGTAGAGGAGCTGGAGGCTATGGTGGCTGCCCGCACCGCCGCCAGAAGAAAGAATGTCCTGAAGGTGGCAGGCTTTGCCGCCTTGTTTGTGGTTGCCGTAGTGGGCGCAGTCATGGTGTTCAGCACCCTGGTCATGGACGTAGGCGCCAACAAAAACGCCGAAGAAGAAATCGTAACCGAAGACGGCGTAGTGATTGAAGATGAAGGCTGGGGAAGCAGCGATGAGGATGTGATTGTCGCCTACGATTGGAGAGAAGTGTACCTAGCAAAAGAAGATACACCAGAAGTGTTGATCCCACAATATGTGTCAATCAATTATGAATTAGAAAAAATGACAATAGAGGATTTAAATGAGGATTGCTTTATGAGTGTGTTCTGCTTTAAAGATGGTAAAAACGAGAGGATAGAGATACATCAATATTTTGAAAGATATAATACAGACTCGCTTGTGATTGAAGATGCACAGAAGATGGTAAAAAGCACAAAAGGCGACATCTATATACGGCATAATTTAGACAACAAAAACGCCGTTATACAAATGGAAAACGGCGCTATTATAGAAATCTGGGCTCCGACTACGATTGATGATAAAGAACTCATAAAAATTATAGAAAATCTAAAATAAAAATGTTAAAATGCGCCAGTGTATCGTGTTTTATAATATGTCCCGGAACTATTTGTGTCTACAAAACCAATTTTTGCTCGGTACGTTTTTCCAGACTTTAAGGTAAATGTTTTTGCTGCCGAAATAGAATAGGAGTCGTATACGGTCTTTTTATAAATGGTAACAGGCAATCCTGTCGCATTTCTCCAAGAACCATTATACTTTTCTTGTAACGTAATAGTACAAGTAGCTTTTGTCGCCTTTTTATTAAAACCCGCATAGGCACTAACGCTACCGCTCGTCCCGCTATGTCTGCTAGCGCTTACGGAGCTTGTGGACACCGATGTCTGGATTGGATCTCCGGCAGGGGCTTGTCCGTTCATATCTGCGGTTTGGATCCCGGCGGCTGCCAGCAGTTCATCTGCGGAGACGGTCCTGGTTTCTTCAACAGCACAAACTCCCGTATCGTCGTAGATCACATTTAGATCAGCGGCGGTATTTTTTTCATCTTCGATGACGATGGATGGGTCCACTACGGATGCGGCTGTGATGGTGGCATCTCCAAGCAGATCCCATGCGGTGGCAAGCGCCCAGTCCGTTTCGCCGCCTTCCCACGAGGCGTCACTGTTGGCAGGAGTGCCGTCCGCCTTTACCAGGGTGTCCGATGCGAAGATCGCCGCTGGCATGGACAGTACCATCGCCAGAGCGATGACCACGCTCAGTATAGTTTTTTTCATCATTCTTCTCCTTTCCTTGCGCAAGCGTTGACCGCTTGATTCTTGTTCGGTTGATTGATTTAACGAAGTGATGCGATTTTAGTGGAAAGGAATCAAAGGAACAAGCATGGGGCTGAAACCTGATGCAATTTAGCGGGAAATCCGACACACGGCACATGCACCATCGAAAAGTCAAGACAAAATTTCAGAATTTTCGACAAACGCCAACTCGCAGGCAAAGAAGGATGAAAATGCCGGAGGAGAGCTGCACCACAGGGCAAAAGGCGTTAGTCGCTGAAAAAAGGGCGAACACCGGAGATGTCATGTAGAACAGAAGAACTTTAAAAAGAACAAGAAGAAGCATCGAAAACCATTGAAGAACGGAGCAAAACCAGATAGAATAGAACCAATACGAGAGCGCACCACAGCGCCCGGCTCAACGGGACAGAGCCGCCGGAACTTCGCGGCGTTCAATGGGGGAATAATATGGAACTGAACATCAACCTGGAAAACATGAGGCTTACAGCAGAGGAGCTGGCAGCCGGAAAGCCGGATGCCAGCAGCGCCCTGGACAGACTGTGGTCCGGCAGGGAACCCATGACCGGCTGGGTGCAGGCGCCTTTACACAGAGACGAAGCATTGCTTGAAGAACTGCTCAACGCCGCCGACCTCATCAAAGAACAGGCGGAGCTGCTGATCGTCATCGGCGTGGGCGGCTCATACATGGGCGCCAAAGCAGCTATTGAAGCATTGCCCAAGACGGACACAGCCATCGACGTGAAATTCGCCGGCATCAACTTTTGCAGCGAGTACCACCGGCAGCTGTCGGAAGAACTCCATAAAAAAGAAACCGCCCTGTGCGTCATTTCCAAATCAGGCAACACCCTGGAAATCAGAGCAGCCTTCGACTTCCTCAAGGCAGAAATGATCAAGAAATACGGCGCCGAGGAAACGGCGGAGCGGATCGTCACCATCACCGACAGGGAGACGGGAAGCCTGCGGGCAGAGACGGAAAGTGAGGGCTATCTTTCCTTTGAGGTGCCCGACGACATCGGCGGGCGGTATTCAGCCATGACGCCGGCAGGACTTTTGCCTATGGCGGTTGCCGGCATCGATATCAGAGCTTTGCTTGAAGGGGCGGAAGCCATGGCGGTGTCGCCGGCCTGGGACACCAACGGCATGGACTACGCCATCGCCAGAAAGCTGATGATGGAGCGAGGCAAGAAGATAGAAGTGGTGGAGTTTTACGACCCGCGATTGAATTATCTGGGCGAATGGATCAAGCAGCTCTACGGCGAGAGCGAAGGCAAAGAAGGCAAAGGACTTTTCCCTGCCACCTTGAGCTTTTCCAGAGACCTTCATTCCATGGGACAGTTTTTGCAGCAGGGCAGCCAGATCTTCTTCGAGACGGTGATCGCAGTCGATGAATATGACCTTGAACTTGAGATCCCTCAAGGCCCTTTAAAAGGAAAGACCTTTGAAGACCTGAACCGGGCGGCTTTCCATGGGGTTTTGGAGGCCCACAAAAAGTCCGGCATCCCCGTAGCAGAAATCCATCTGCTGCGGCTGGACGCTTTACATTACGGGCAGCTGCTGTATTTTCTGGAGACCAGCTGCGCCGTTACGGCTATGTTGATGGATGTGGACCCCTTCGATCAGCCGGGGGTCGAGGACTACAAACGGGAAATGCACCGGGCTCTTGAGAGGGAGGATTGAGAGAGCCGACCGACCGCAGACCCATTGCAGACCGGCGGCGAAAAATTTTCCTTTAAAAGATATTTAAAATGGTTTACAATGGTGAGACAAGGGTATATAATAGCCCATAAGGATAAGTTAATTTTTTAACAATCAACAATAGATTGACAAGGAGGAAATGAATTATGAAAACAATTGGCGTACTTGGAACAGGTACAATGGGTGCAGGGATCATTCAGGTTCTGGCACAGAACGGGTTCGAAGTTGTACTGAGAGCAAGAAGGCAGACTTCCGTTGACAATGGTATCGCTACGGTTACCAAGAATCTGGACAGACTCATCAAGAAGGAAAAGATCACAGAAGCTGACAAAGCTGACATCCTGAGCAGAGTCAAGGGTTCCACCGACATCACCATCGTAAAAGATGCAGACCTGATCATCGAGGCGGCTACGGAAGATATGGAAGCAAAGAAAGCCCTTTTCAAGGAATTAGATGAACTTTGCAAGCCGGAAACAATCATCGCAACCAACACATCTGCCCTTTCCATTACGGAGATCGCAGCAGCAACCAACAGACCTGACAAGATCATCGGTATGCACTTCTTCAACCCGGTTCCTGCCATGAAGCTGGTTGAGATCGTTAAAGGTTTAACCACTTCCGATGAGACTAGAGAGACTATTTTGGAGCTGACGAGAACTCTGGGCAAGACTCCTGTAGACGTTGCAGAAGCTCCTGGATTCGTTGTAAACAGGATTTTGATCCCGATGATCAACGAGGGAATCGGCATCCTGGCTGACGGCGTTGCTGATGCAGAGGGCATCGACACTGCTATGCAGCTTGGCGCAAACCACCCGATGGGACCTCTCGCACTGGGCGACCTGATCGGTCTGGACGTTTGCCTGGCAATCATGGACACTCTCTATGCAGAATACGGCGATCCTAAGTACAGACCGCACGTGCTGCTGAAGAAGATGGTAAGAGCCAACAAGCTGGGAAGAAAGACAGGCGTAGGCTTCTACGATTACAGCAAATAATTTGACTTGCCGGTGAATGTGTCGATGTCTGCGAGACAGCAGATATTGACAGAGCATAAGCGGACAAGAGAGCAAGGAAAGTTCAATGATAAAAACACGTCGGATCGCGATACGTTATGACATGTCGCAGCCCGGCGTGTTTTTTCTGTGAAAGTTTTGGTAAAAACTCGACTTCCCTGTTGTAAGCAGGGGATTTTCGGTGTATATTATATAGTATAGTTACGAAATAAAACATGGTTATGACTTGTAATAATCTTAGATCCGATCTGGATGGATTCCCCGTTTATTTCCAATGTACGAAAGTCGAATTGCAGTAGTCAGAAAGGAATTTGCAAACCCTATGAGCAACACAACGATGGAGGAGAAAACCCTCAAAAGCAAAAAAGTAGCAGAGCTGAAGGAAATCGCCAAGACCTTCGGGATCGAAGGCTACGAAAAATTAAAGAAAGCCGAGCTGATCGAGGCTTTGATGAAGGGCGGCGGTGAGTCCGTCGAGGAAAAGGCACGCCTGCGGAAGTCGGGACCTGTTCCTTTGCCTAGAAAGGAAAGGTCAAGCGCACCGGAGGAACCCGCCGGGCTTCAGGAGCGAGCCGCAGCGGATAGAGCGGGCGCCATGGGCAGAACGAACCGAGCCGACAGAAGCAATCAGGCTGCCCAAATGGACAGCGCAGTCCGGGAGGAGCAGACCGACAGATCCGACAACGCCGACAGACCGAACCAAACCGACCGAAGAGCCAGAAACAAGGGCAAGGCGGTGCCCGACCGCGACGACCGCTTCGAAGTAGAAGGCATTTTGGAGCTGGCGGACGGCGGCTTCGGATTTCTGCGCTTCAACAACTTCCTCACCAGCGAAAAGGACATCTACGTGGCGCCTGCCCAGATCAGACGATTCAACCTGAAGACAGGAGACAAGATCAAAGGCATCTGTAGGCACCCCAACGACGGAGATAGATTCGGCGCACTTCTTTACGTGGTGACCGTCAACGGAGACGAACCGGGCGTCGCCATGAAGCGACCCGACTTTGACTCCCTGACCCCGATCTTTCCAAAAGAACGCCTGGTACTGGAGGAACGGAGAGACCTTTCCCTGAGACTCATCGACCTGGTAGCCCCGATCGGCAAAGGGCAGAGAGGTCTCATCGTAGCGCCGCCGAAGGCAGGCAAGACGGTGCTTTTGAAAAAGATGGCAAACAGCATCGAGAAGCATTACCCGGACATCGAGATGATCGTGCTGCTGGTGGACGAGCGGCCGGAGGAAGTGACCGACATGAAGCGGAGCCTGAAGAGCGGCGAGGTCATCTACTCCACCTTTGACGAAATGCCCCAGCATCATGTAAAGGTTGCCGAGATGGTTCTGGCGCGTGCTCAGCGTCTGGCGGAGCACGGCAAAGACGTGGTGGTCCTTTTGGACAGCATCACACGTCTGGCGAGAGCCTACAACCTGGTGGTGCCTGCATCCGGCAAAACACTGTCCGGCGGGTTCGACCCGGGCGCTTTGCATAAGCCGAAGAAGTTCTTCGGTGCGGCGCGAAAGCTGGAAGAGGGCGGCAGCATCACCATTCTGGCGACGGCCCTGGTGGAGACGGGCAGCAGGATGGACGACCTGATCTTTGAGGAATTCAAGGGGACCGGCAACATGGAGCTGCACCTGGACAGGAAGCTTTCCGAGAAGAGGATTTTCCCTGCCATAAACCTGAACAAATCGGGAACGCGGCGTGAGGATCTGCTGATGAACCAGGACGAGCTGGAAGCCATCTGGTACATGCGGCGGGCGCTGGGAAATCGAGATATGCAGGACGTGACGGAGATCATTTTGGACAACCTGGCGCACACCCAGGACAACAAAACATTTATCGAAGTAATCAAGAAGATCAAACTAGAGGGCTAAATAGTATATGGATTTAAGCAAAATTTTCCTGAAGGGGGCCTGCCCTACCAAAATGGGTGGACAGGCGGTCATGGAGGGAATCATGATGAAGGGGGAGCAGAAGACGGCGCTGGCGGTCCGGCTCCCAAGCGGCGATATCAGAGTCAAGACGGAACCCACCAAACAGCCGAGCAAATGGATGAAGATCCCCATAATCCGAGGCGTCGTGGCTTTCGTCAGTTCCCTTGTGACGGGGACCAAGACGCTGATGGATTCGGCGGAGATCCTGGAGGAATGGGACGACGAGGAATACGAGGAAAGCAAATTCGAGGCGTGGCTCGAGCGGAAGTTCGGCAGCAAGGGCGCCTGGAATCTGATGATCTACACATCGGTGGTCATCGCCATCGCCTTCACGGTGGGGATTTTTATCATCCTGCCCACAGGCGTTGTCAACCTGCTGAAGCTGGTGACCGACAGCATCTTCTGGCTCAACTTCGCGGAAGGCGTCTTTCGTATCCTGCTGTTCGTGCTCTACGTGTGGGCGATCTCCTTTATGGGAGAGATCAAGCGGGTGTTCCAGTTTCACGGCGCCGAGCACAAGACCATCCACTGCTTTGAAAACGGACTGGAGCTGATGCCGGAAAACTGCAGGCAATTCCCGACGCTGCATCCGAGATGCGGCACCAGCTTTCTCATGTTCGTGTTCATCATCGCATTCGCTTTGCATTTTCTGCTGGGCTGGCCAAATCTGTTTCTGCGGATCGTGTCGAGGCTGCTGCTGCTTCCCGTCATCGCAGGGCTTTCCTACGAGCTGCTGAGATGGGCAGGCAGAAGCGACAACATGGTAGTTAAAATCCTGAGCCTGCCGGGGCTATATTTGCAAAAGATCACCACCAAGGAGCCGGACGATAAGCAGCTGGAAGTGGCCATAGCCGCCATCAATGCGGTGCTGGAGGATGGCCCGACGGGCGAGAAGCTCATCAAGAAGGAAGAGCTCGGGGCGCACGGGCGTCCGGAGGACCGGCTGATGGAGAGGGCGGAGGGCGACCTGATCTTTCACGCCAAAAGACCGCTGGGCAAGCGGCGGTTTTTGTAAAGGGCAGAGCCGGGCGCATCGGAGAAATCGGACAGCCCGCCCGCACGATCGCAAGCTGCCCCAAAACTGACAGAATAAGAGAGGACCGAATATGAAGACCAGAGTACTAGTAAAAGAAGGAGAATACCGCCTTTCCAAGGCGTTTTGCATGGACCCTAAAATCGACGCAGAGGAGCTGTACTGCTTCCTGACCGGCCTGGACAAAGTGACCCTTTTCCTGAAGGCCGAGGAAGAAGTGCCGCCCGAAACGGAAGAAAAATACATGGAGCTGATCAAAAAGCGGGCGGAGCGCATCCCGCTGCAGCACATCACCGGCACCCAGGAATTTATGGGCCACACCTTCAAGGTGAGCCCGGACGTGCTGATCCCGCGCCAGGACACGGAAATCCTGGTGACCGAGGCCGCCAAGACCATCCAGGACACCCCAAAGGAAAAGCTTTCCTTCATGGAAAAGCTCAAAGGCAACAAGGAGTGGGACGTGCTTGACCTGTGCTGCGGCAGCGGCGCCGTTGGCATTTCCCTGGCAAAGATCTGCCCCAACATCAAGGTGGTGGCGTCGGACGTGAGCGGGGAAGCGGTCAAGCTCGCCGAGGAAAACGCACGCAGCCTGCGCGCCAAGGTGAAATTTTTGCAAGGGGATATGCTGGAGCCCCACAAGGGCAGCAAATTCGACATGATCGTCACCAACCCGCCCTACATCAAGACCAACATGATCTCCATTTTGCAGGAGGAAGTCAAGGACCACGAACCGCTGAAGGCGCTGGACGGCGGCAGAGACGGGCTGGAGTTTTATCGCATCATCGTCGAGCAGGCGGCGGATTTTCTGAAGCCGGAGGGATTTCTCCTGATGGAAATCGGCCACGACCAGGGCGAGGACCTGCGAAAGATGCTGCGGGATTCGGAAAAATATACGGCTGCCGAGGTAATTAGGGATTTACCCGGCAAGGATCGTGTGGTAAAATGTCAATTGAAGTAA